>DAISLG010000005.1:0-4794 GCA_036820565.1 Gaiellaceae bacterium
GGAGATGGAGGTTCGCGTTCGCGTCTCGGAGCGGGCCCGCTACGCGCGGGTCGTGATCTGGCCCGGCGAGCCGCCCGAGCTCGTCGTCCCGCGGGGCACGAGCGACCGGCAGGTCGCACGCCTCCTCGCACATCACCGGCCGTGGATCGAGCGGCAGTTCGCGCGCCGCCGCCCACCGTCGCTCGGGCTCGAAGGGCTGCGCCTGCCCGAGGCGGAGTGGCGCGTGGCCGCCCGGGAGGCGCTCACCGAGGCCGCCGAGCGCGAGGCGCCGAAGCTCGGGGTCGCCTACGAGCGCATCGCCGTCCGCGATCAGAAGACGCGCTGGGGCTCGTGCTCCTCGCGGGGCACGCTCTCCTTCAACTGGCGGCTCGTGCTCGCCCCCGAGGAGGTGCTCGACTACGTCGTCGTCCACGAGCTCTGCCACCTGCGCGAGCCGAACCACTCACCGCGCTTCTGGCGGCTCGTCGAGGACGCGCGGCCCGGCTGGCAAGCCCAGCGGGACTGGCTGCGCATGCACGGCCCCGAGCTCCAGGCGTTTCGGCCGGCCGCGTAAGGTTCCGTTCGTGGAGCGCTGGGCGACGTTCGACTGCTACGGCACGCTGATCGACTGGGACGGCGGGATTTCGCGCGAGCTCCTGGCGGGCTACCACGAGCTCGAGCCGCAGGTGCAGGCCGAGTCGCCGGACCTTGCGTACCGCGACGTCATGACGGAGGCCGTGCGGCGCCTCGGCTCATCCGATCCCGAGCGCCTCGCGCGATCGCTGCCGAGCTGGGAGCCGTTCCCGGAAGTGCCGGCGTCGCTCGAGGAGCTCCGCGGTCGCGGCTGGCGGCTCGCGATCCTCTCGAACACCGACACGGACCTGCTCACCGCCTCGCAGGAGCGGCTCGGCGTGCCCTTCGACGCTGCCGTTGTCGCGAGTGAGATCGGCTCGTACAAGCCGGCGCACGGGCACTGGCACCGCTTCTTCGAGCAGACGGGCGCCGACCGGCAGCGCCACGTCCACGTCGCCGGGAGCCATTTCCACGACATCGTCCCCGCCGCCGCGCTCGGGCTGACCTCGGTGTGGGTCAACCGTCTCGGCGAGCGCCGGACCCCCGCGCCGACACGTGAGCTCCCCGACCTGACGCGCCTTCCGGAGACCCTCGATGAGCTCGTTCCCGTCTAGGCACGCCGAGCTCGGCGATGCGCAGGCGGTCGCCGAGCTGATCGCGGCGATGGAGCAGGCTTACGGCGAGAGCGGCGCCTATACGCCCGCCGACCTCGAGGACGAGTGGCGAACGGTCGACCTCCAGCGGGACGCCTGGGTCGTGCTCGACGGGACGCGCGTCCTCGGTTACGGGGCGCTTCACGAGCGGGGTGAGATGTCGCGCATCGAGGCGTTCGTCCACCCGGATGCGTTCGGCCGCGGCATCGGGACGCAGCTTGCCGCCGAGCTCGAGCGCGAGGCCTTCGCCCGCGGCGCGAAGCGCGTCCACAACTCGGTGCTCGAGAGGGACGAAGGCGGGCAGGCGATCGTCCGTGCACTGGGCTACCGCGAGGTGCGTCGCTTCCGCGAGATGCGCATCGAGCTGACCGCGCAGCCCGACCCGCCCTCGTGGCCCGCCGGGCTGACGGCGCTGGCGTTCGACCCCGAGCGGGACGCACGGGCGTTCCATGCCGCGCAGCAGGAGGCGTTCGCCGACCACTGGGAGTACCACCCTCGATCGTTCGAGCAGTGGAGCGATCAGCTGGAAGGGCCCAACTTCGAGCCGTCGCTGTGGTGCGTCGTGTGGGAGGGAAACGAGATCGCGGCAGGCCTGATCGCCGTCGCGGAGCGCTTCGGCGGCGGTTGGATCGACACGATCTTCACGCGCCGGCCGTGGCGGCGGCGGGGCCTCGCGGCCGCACTCCTCGACGAGACGTTTCGCAAGCTCTGGGACCGCGGCCAGACGAGTGTCGGCCTCGCCGTGGACGCGCAGAGCGAGACCGGCGCGTTCCAGCTCTACGAGCGCGCCGGGATGCAGCCCGCCTGGTCGGGAATCGTGTTCGAGAAGACGCTGTGAGCCGCCTGCGTGCGAAGTGCCCCGACTGCCGGACGCTGACCGCGGTCGCGTTCGGCCCCGACTACCAGTGCCACTCGTGCGGCCGGGAATTCGCCGCGGGTCTCGTGCGCGTCCCGCGCGCGTGGGGGAACGGGGGCGAGGAGATGGCCGCCGCGGCGGGTCTCGAGCTGCCGTATCCGGAGACCGGGATCGTCGCGGAGGACTCGCTCGCTCGCCAGACGCTCGCGCTCGCGTCCGATCTCCCCGCACGGCCGCTCGTCCTCGGCGGCTGCTGCTGCGCCCACATCGGCGCGGTCGAGGGGCTTGCGAACCGGCATGGCCGTGTCGCCGTCGTCTGGCTCGACGCGCACGGCGACCTGAACACACCCGAGAGCTCGCCGTCGGGCAACGTCTGGGGGATGCCGCTGCGGATGCTGATCGACTCCGGCGCGGTCGAGGCGGAGGACGTCGTCCTGATCGGTGCGCGCGACCTCGACCCACCCGAGGTCGAGTTCATCGGGTCGACCGGCCTCCGGGTCGAGGAGGACGGGATCGCGGGCGCCGTCGAGAGCGCCGACGGCGTCTACGTCGCGCTCGACTGCGACTCGCTCGACGAGGCGGAGGTCGCGTCGTTCATGCCCGAGCCGGGCGGGCTCGCGGTCGCCGACGTCGAGCGGATCTTCCTGCGGCTGCGGGAGGACGCGGAGATCCTCGGCGCCGGCCTCTCCGGCCTCGTCGCCGCGCCGGGGAACGTCGCCCCGCTGACGCGGCTCGTCGCCGCGCTCGGGCTGTAACCGCGCGCCTCTCCACCCGGTCTAAACTCAGTCAATGGCCGCCCGCATCGACGTCTCGATCGAGCACAAGAACGCCCCGGGTCCCGCCACGGGTGCGACGAAGCACCCCAACACCTGCCCGAAGTGCGGCTCGCATTACCGCGACGACGAGCTCGATGCGCACCTCGGGGTGTGTCCCCACTGCGGCCACCACTTCCCGGTCGACGCCCACACGCGTATCGCCCAGCTCGCGGACGAGGGCAGCTTCGCCGAGGAGGCGGAGGAGGTTCGCTCGCACGACCCGCTCGGCTTCTTCGACCTGCGCCCGTACACGGAGCGCCTCGCCGAGGCGGAGCTGTCGACCGGCCTCGGCGAGGCGATGGTGATCGGCCGCGCCGAGATCGACGCCCACCCGGTCGAGCTCTCGGTGATGGACTTCGCCTTCATGGGCGGCTCGATGGGGAGCGCCGTCGGCGAGAAGTTCTGCCGCGCCTGCGAGAGCGCGGCCGAGCGCGGCGTTCCGCTCGTCTCCGTGACGAGCTCCGGCGGCGCACGGATGCAGGAGGGGATCCTCTCGCTGATGCAGCTGCCGAAGACGGTGTGCGCGGTCGAGGACCTGCACGACGCCGGGAGCCCGATGTTCACCGTGATGGCGCACCCGACGACCGCCGGCGTGCTCGCGAGCTTCGCGAGCCTCGGCGACGTCACGATCTCCGAGCCGGGCGCGCTGCTCGCGTTCACCGGCCCGCGGGTCGTGCAGCAGACGACGAAGGAGAAGCTGCCGGACGACTTCGGCCTCGCCGAGCAGAACCTGCGCTTCGGGCACCTCGACGCGATCGTTCCGCGCGAGGAGCTTCGCCCCTACTTGACCCGCCTCCTCCGGCTGTTCGCGGATGCCCCAAGGTGAAGCCGAGCTCAGGCTGCGGGAGCGGTTGAGCAAGTTGTCCAACTTGCCTCTCCTCCGCGGCGCGCGTCTCTCCGGCGAGCTCGGGCGCCTCCAGCGCCAGCTCGACCGGCTCGAGGCCGAGCCCACGGGCGAGGAGATCTGGCGGTCGGTCGAGCTCGCGCGTCACGCGGATCGCCCGTACACCCTCGACTATGTCCCCCGGATCCTCGACGACTGGGTCGAGCTGCACGGCGACCGCGGCCGCGCCGACGACGGAGCGCTCGTCACCGGGCTCGGGCGGCTCGGTGACCGCACGGTTGCGCTGATCGGTCACCAGAAGGGTCGAGACGTCCGCGAGCGGCTGCACCGGCAGTTCGGGATGCCGTACCCGGAGGGCTATCACAAGGCGATCCGCGTGATGGAGCTCGCCGAGCGTCACGGCTTCCCGCTGATCTCGCTCGTCGATACGCCGGGCGCCTACCCGGGCGTCGCGGCCGAGCAGCACGGGCAGGGCGGCGCGATCGCCCGCTCGCAGGCGGAGATGGCGCGGCTGACGGTTCCGACGGTCGCCTGCATCATCGGCGAGGGAGGCTCGGGCGGCGCGATCGCGATCGCGCTCGCCGACCGCGTCCTCATGCAGGAGAACGCGATCTACTCGGTGATCACCCCCGAGGGCTGCGCCGCGATCCTCTGGCGCGACGCGGGCGAGGCGCGGAAGGCCGCGGCCGCGTTCAAGCCCGATGCGGCCCATTGCCTCGAGCTCGGCGTGATCGACGGGATCGTCCCGGAGCCCGGCGAGGGCGCGCACACCGATCTCGACGAGGCCGCGAACCTGCTCAAAGCTGCTCTACTCGACGAGCTCGACGAGCTGGCCGAGATCCCGGGCGAGGAGCTCCGCCGCACCCGGCGCGCGAAGTTCCGCGCGATGGGCGTTTTCGCCTAATCCACACTATCCACAGGCTTTTCAACGGGTCCTAGAATGCGTTGAGGCCCGTTTAACCGGGCCTCACGCGCCTAACCCCCCGTCAGGTGGAGCAAGCTCGCCCGGGGTTTTACCGGGCCGATCGGGCGGTAAACATTCCGGGATGCCGCGCTCGCTCTGGTCCGGGACGA
>DAISLG010000005.1:4894-27879 GCA_036820565.1 Gaiellaceae bacterium
CGCCCGCGCGCTAGAAAAGCCTCGTGAGCTCGAAGCGGTTACAGGAGTACGAGCGCAAACGCGATCCGAAGAAGACCTCCGAGCCGTTCGGTCTTCCTGGCCGGCGGGCCAAAGGCGCGCCGATCTTCGTCGTCCAGCGCCACGACGCCACGCGGCTCCACTACGACTTCCGGCTCGAGCGCGGTGGCGCGCTCGCGAGCTGGGCCGTGCCCAAGGGCGTCCCGCTCGAGCCCGGCGAGCAGCACCTGGCCGTCCACGTCGAGGACCATCCGCTCTCGTACGCGACGTTCGAGGGGGTGATCCCGAAGGGCCAGTACGGCGCGGGCCCGGTCGAGATCTGGGACAGCGGCACCTACGAGCTCGTCGAGGAGAAGCGCGACGGCGGGCTGACCGTCCGGCTCCATGGCACGAGGCTCGAGGGGACGTGGGCGCTCGTCCCGGCCCGCCTGAACGGGGAGGAGAAGAACTGGCTGATCCTCCGCAAGCGCGACGAGGCGGCGGCGCCCGCGGAGCGTCCGGGCGAGTACGGCGCGATGCTCACGACGCTCGAGGGGCGGGTGCCGACCGGCGACGACTGGCTGTTCGAGGTCAAGTGGGACGGCTACCGCGCGCTCGCCTACGTCCGTCAGAGCGAGGTCGCGCTCCTGAGTCGCAACGGCAAGGACCTGACGGCGAGGTTCGCGACCGTCGCGAAGGAGATTTCAAAGGCCGTGAAGACACCGAACGCGGTGCTCGACGGCGAGGTGTGCGCGCTCGACGAGCAGGGGCGGTCGAGCTTCTCGGCGATGCAGCAGGGGACCGGCACGCTCGTCTACTACGCCTTCGACGTGCTGGAGATCGACGGCGAGCCGGTCGTCGACCTACCGCTGCTGGAGCGCCGCGCGCGGCTGGAGCGGCTGCTCGACCGGCGAAACCGGACGGTCAGGCTCTCGGAGAGCTTCGACGACGGCGAAGCGCTCTTCCGTGCGGCCGGTGAGCAGGGGCTCGAGGGGATCGTCGCCAAGCGGGCCGACTCGCGCTACGTCCAGGGCAAGCGGACACGGCACTGGCTCAAGCTGAAGACGCACGGCCGCCAGGAGTTCGCGATCGCCGGCTACACGCGCGGCGCCGGGCGGCGCGCCGGGACGTTCGGCTCGCTCGTGCTCGCCGTCAACTCGGGCGAGGGGCTCGAGTACGTCGGCAACGTCGGCACCGGCTTCGACGACCGGGAGATCCGCAGGCTGCTGGCGCTGCTGAAGCCGCTCGAACGGAAGCAGTCGCCGTTCCGCGTCGTCCCGAAGCTGCCGCGGGTGAAGAAGGCCGACGTTGTCTGGGTCGAGCCGGAGCTGGTCTGCGAGGTCGAGTTCTCCGAGTTCACCCACGACGGGCGGCTGCGGCAGCCGTCCTACCGGGGGCTTCGGGAGGACAAGGCCGCCGGCGAGGTGCGCCGGGAGGAGCCGGTGCCGGACACCGTGACGAGCCGCGGGCGGACGCTGAAGCTCTCCAACCTCGACAAGCTCTTCTGGAAGGAGGAGGGGATCAGCAAGGGCGACCTGCTCGCCTACTACCGCGCCGTCGCGCCGGTGCTCGTGCCGCACCTGAAGAACCGGCCGTTCACGATGAAGCGGTACCCGGAGGGCTGGGACGGCAAGTTCTTCTTCCAGAAGGACGCGCCGAAGCACATGCCGGACTGGATCCCGACGCGCCGGTTCGAGGTCTCGACGCGCGAGGCGCCGCGGCGGCGGAAGCAGGTCGACTTCGCGCTCGTGAACGACGAGCTGGCGCTCCTCTGGATGGTGAACATGGGCTGCATCGACATGAACACCTGGTACTCGCGCGTCGACAAGCCCGAGCGGCCGGACTTCGTGCTCTTCGACCTCGACCCGTCGCCGGACGTCGGCTTCGCGGAGACGGTCGAGGTCGCGCTCGTCGTGAAGGAGGCGCTCGACGGGCTCGGGCTCGTCTCGTTCCCGAAGACGAGCGGGTCGGAGGGAATCCATGTCCTCGTCCCGATCGAGCGCCGCGCGACGTTCGCGGAGACGAGGCGCTTCTCCGAGATCGTCGCCGGCGCGATCGCGCGCACGCATCGCGGGCTCGCGACGACGGAGTGGACGAAGGCGAAGCGCCGCGGCGTGCTGATCGACGCGAACCAGAACGGCGAGGGCAAGACGACCGCCTCGGTCTACTCGGTCCGGCCGAAGCCGGGGGCGCCCGTGTCGACGCCGCTCCGCTGGGACGAGGTGAACGAGACGCTCGACCCGGCGAGCTTCACGATGGCGGCGGTGCTGGAGCGGGTGCGGCTGCACGGCGATCTGTACGAGGGCGTGCTGACGACGCGACAGTCGCTCGCGAAGGCGCTCGGCGCGCTGCGGTAGCGCGGCGCGAATTGACACACATCTGTCACATCTCGACGACCTGGGTGCGGCTCTGCCCGGGGTACGATCGCCGCAGGATTTTCCCCTCGGGTGGGTGGGGGTTTGGGATGGGACGGCCGCGGACCGGTCCCGTCAGGCCACGCCAAGAACGGAGAGGCACGCCTCGACGCCCTCGAGCTCCACCGGCACGGGCGAGCTCCAGCGTTCTCGCTCGAGGTGGTACCTGAACTCGCGGACGGGCACGCCTCTCGGGGAGAGTGTCCCCTCGCCCACGGTCTCGTAGCCCAGCTTCGCGGACACGCGAGCGGACGAGTGGTTTCCCTCGACCGATCCCGAGGTCGCCGCCTCAGCTCCGAGGCCGCGGAAGGCGAGCTCGAGCACGGCGGCCCGCATCTCCGTGCCGTACCCGCAGCCCTGGAACTCCGCGCCGAGCCACGAGCCCGTGCCGACGGTGCGCCGCTCCGCGAACCGCTCGGCGACCACCGACTGCGAGCCGATCGGGTGGCCGTCGAGGAAGACGATCAGGTTCAGCGACCAGTCCTCGGGCCGGTTTTCCGCCAGGCTCAGCTCGTGGTGCGCCAGGAAACGCTCGACGGTGACGTCGTCCGTCCAGGCGACGGCGAAGGGCATTTCGTCGGGCGGGTGGATCCCGGCCATCGCGACGCGGGCGAGCTCGACCAGCTCGTCGCGCGTGCCGAGGCGCAGCTCGAGCCGCGGTGTCCGTAGCCGCAGGCGCAGCAGCGGGCTCGGGTAGCGGAGGAAGTGGAACCGCTGCCCCTCGACCTCCTCGAAGCCGATCCGCCGGTAGAGCTCCTTCGGCCAGTCGTCGGCGTCCGCGCGCAGGAAGACGAGCTCGTGCCCCTCGGCGTGCGCGAGGGCGGCTGCGTGCGCGACGACCGCCCGGGCGAGGCCGAGCCCGCGGTGCTCCACGAGCGTGTTCACGTCCTCGATCTGGGCGACGCGGCCGTCGGAGTAGAGGTCGCACCAGCTGGCGACCCTCCCGTCGACGCGGGCCGCAAAGTAGCGTGCTCTCCTCGCGCGTGCGAACCGCCGCCTCGACTCCGCCAGGCGCGCGGCAATCCCCGGGTCGCCCCACGGCTCGCGGAGCACCCGCAGCTCCGAGGCCTCGGCGAGGTCGTCGATCCCGACCTCGGCCACCTCCGCGCCGTCGAAGCGAAACGCGACGGGCTGGATCATCGCAAGGTGACGCTGCACGGTCCAGCCGAGGTGCGCGAAGGTGTCCTGGAGCGCCTCACCGCCGAGGTCGACCGTGATCTTGCGGTGCTCGAAGGTGGCCTGGAGCCGGTTCGCCTCGGCCGCGAGCTCCTCGGCGGTTGTGTCGCCTGCGTCCGGGACATAGAGGTAGTTGCGGTCGTACACGTTCGGCAGGTCGTCGACGAAGTACGCCGTGCCGTGCTCGAAGGGCACTGCGCGCTCCGCGACTCGTTGTGCGATCGCTTGCTCGAATGCGCGGATCCGCCCCGAATCGACGCTCACGTCAGCCGCTCCGCCTCGCCGCCGTGCGTCGAGACGATCCAGATCCGCCCCTGGCGGACCAAGGCGACCTCGCGTCCATCGGGCGAGCGCACCCTGCCTGCCGGCTTCCTCCTGACGGCGCGGACGAGAGCCGGGTCGCGGGCCGGCGTGCTCGTACCCGTGCCGTCGGGCCGCTGGACGTAGACCGCCGGACCGCGGGCGTAGGCGACGCGGCGGCCGTCCGGCGACCACGCGAGGCCGGGGAAGCGCGCGGAGCCGCGCGCGATCCTGATCTGCTCCGTGCCGTCGCTGTTCATCGCGTAGACGAACGCCTGCTTCCCCTCGATCCGCGTGAACGCGAGCAGCGAGCCGTCCGGCGACCAGCGCGGGCCGAGGTCGGAGTGCGCGCGCTCGGCCGTCGCCTTCGCCCACCCGTCGGCCAGCGCGAAGACGATCGCGCCGACGATCGCGAGCAGGCAGGTGACGAGCATGAGCACGGCGAGCCCCGAGGCGAGCAGGAGCGAGACGCGCTCCCTCACGAGGAGACCATTCGGCGCAGGAGCGTGAGCGCTGCCGACTTGTCCAGCATCTCGTTCAGGTTGCCGCACTTCGGGCTCTGGACGCAAGACGGGCACCCGTTCGAGCACGGGCAGCCGGCTAGGAGCCGGGCCGTGTCCGCGACCCAGTCCTCGAACCGGTCGAAGCCGCGCGCGGCGATGCCGACGCCGCCCGCGTGCCCGTCGTAGACGAACACCGTCGGCCTGCCGGTCTGAAAGTGGAGGTTCGTCGAGAGGCCGCCGATGTCCCAGCGGTCGCACATCGCCCAGAGCGGCAGCAGCGCGATCATCGCGTGCTCGGCCGCGTGCAGCGCGCCGAGGAGCTTCGGCATCTCCTCGAGCCCTTCGAGGTGCTCCGGCTCGGGCAGGTACCAGACCGCCTCCGTGTCGAAGCTCGTCTCCGGCATGTCCAGTTGTACGAGCTCGATCGTCTCCTGCGTGCGGATCGACTTCTTCTGGTAGCCGACGACCTGCTCGGAGACGGTGATCTCGCCGAAGGAGAGCTCGAGTCCGAGCCGGCGCTCGGTTCGCTCCGGCCGCAGGATCGACGTCGTCGTCTCCTTCTTGACCTGGGTGTAGAAGTCGCCGGCGAACGGCTCGACGACGGCGGTTCGCGTCTCGTGGTCGAGCCTGCGGACGAGGTACGGCTCGCCGAGGTGGAGGTAGATCGCACCGTCGTGCACGGTCGAGTAGGCGCGCTCGCGCTCGACGAGGCCGAGCACGGTGCCGATCGACGCGTCGACGATCGTGAACGGATCGGTGCTCGCGGAGCGGAGGGCGACGCGCGCCGCCGGGTAGTCGCGCCCGCCCCAGACGTACCCCGCGCCGGTGAGCTTCAGCTCGGGGAGGAGCGCAGCGCGCTCGAGCGCCTCGTCGCCGAGGATCGTGCGGTCGGTGTCGTCGAGCGGCGCCTCGAAGGCGGCCGCGCGCACGTGCCCGTCGAGGACGCGCGGGTTCGCGTGGTCCGAGATCGCCGCCTCGACGCGGCGGCCGAGTAGGGCGTCCGGCTCGCGCATGAAGTACTGGTCGAGCGCGTCCTCGCTGGCGACGAGGATCGCGAGCCCGTGTCCGCGGCGCCCGGCGCGGCCCCACTGCTGGCGCAGCGACGCGACGGTGCCGGGGAAGCCGACGGAGATGACTGCGTCGAGCAGGCCGATGTCGATCCCGAGCTCGAGTGCGTTCGTCGTGCTCACCCCGAGCAGGTCGCCGTCGAGCAGCCGCTGCTCGATCTCGCGCCGCTGCGACGGTGTGTAGCCGGCGCGGTAGGGCGACAGCTGCTTCGGGTCGCGCACCCGCTCGGCGGTGAACCGGTGGATCAGCTCCGCCGCCTTGCGACTCTTCGCGAACGTCAGCGTCCGCAGGCCGCGCGAGACGAGCTCCGCCTGGAGCCGGGCGGCCTCGGCGAGCGGCGAGGCGCGCAGGCCGAGCTCCTCGTCGACGAGGGGTGGGTTCCAGAGCGCGACGGTGCGCTCGGCCCGCGGCGCCGCGTCGTCGCCGATCACGGTCGCGTCGAGCCCGGTGATCGCGCGTACGAGTTCCCCCGGATTCGCGATCGTGGCGGACGCGAGCAGGAACTGCGGCTCGGCCCCGTAGACCTTCGCCATCCGCCGCAGCCGCCGCAGGACATTGCCGACGTGCGAGCCGAAGACGCCGCGGTAGACGTGCGCCTCGTCGACGACGACGTAGCGGAGGTTCGAGAGCACGTCGCCCCAGCGGTCGTGGTGCGGCAGCACGCCGATGTGGAGCATGTCCGGGTTCGTCAGGATCACGTTCGCCCACTTCCGGATCTGCCAGCGGCGCTCGCTCTCCGTGTCGCCGTCGTAGATCGCCGGTTTCAGCCGCGGCACCTTGTAGCCGGCGAGCGTCCGCGCCTGGTCCTGCGCGAGCGCCTTCGTCGGGTAGAGGTAGAGCGCGCGGTTCTTCGGCTCACGCGCGAGCGCGTCGAGGACGGGCAGGTTGAAGGCGAGCGTCTTGCCGGAGGCGGTGCCCGTCGTGACGACCACGTGCTCGCCGCGCCGCGCCGCCTCCCAGACGGCAGCCTGGTGCTCGTAGAGCCGGTCGACCCCGATCGCGGCCCGGACGCGCGCGTCGACCTCGTCGGGCACGGCCACGGTCCGTGCCTCGCGCGCCGGCTCCTCGCGCAGGTGAGCCAGCTCCTCGCCCTCGAGCAGCCCCTCCCAGAGCGCGAGCTCGACGCTCACCTGACGGCGCGGAGCCCGATCGGCACGGGGTAGTCGCGCTCTCCGGGCTCCTCGAAGCGCTCGATCCGGAAGCCCGCGTCGAGGAAGGCCTGCACGAAGAGGCCGAGCGGGAGGTGCATTGCGCCCACCTTCGCCCGCAGGCCCGCGGGTGAGATGCCGGGTGCCTCGTCGTAGCGCCGCACGTCACGGTAGCCGGGGTGAAGGTACGGCACGCCCTCTCCGGCGATGAACCGCGAGTGCGGTCCGACGAAGCACGGATGGACGCCGAGATAGACGAACGGCGCTCCGGCGACGAGAACACGCGCGATCTCCCGCAGGACGGCAGGGAAGTCGTCGACGTCGGTGTGCGACCACAGCGAGACGGCCGCGTCGAAGGACGCGTCCTCGAACGGCAGCGCCTCGGCTCGGCCCTGAACGACGTCGCACCCCCGCTTGCGCGCGAGCTGCAGCTGGCCCTCCGAGACGTCGACCCCGACGGGAGACCAGCCGGCCTCGGCGAGGTCGAGCATGTGGAAACCGGTGCCGCAGCAGACGTCCAGCAACCGGCCCGGCCCGCGACCGAGGAGGCCCAGAACGTAGGCGGCGTCCTCTGCCCTGACGAGCTCGGCGTCGTACCACGTGGCGATCCCGTCGTAGCGCGCCGTCTCGTCCATCGGCCGATGGTAGCCTCAGCCCACCGGGGTGCCCTGCATCGGGGCTGAGATCAGACCCGTAGAACCTGATCCGGATCATGCCGGCGAAGGGAGTCCAGTGGTTCCACGAGCGTTGACGATCGCCGCGTCCGATTCGGGCGGCGGCGCGGGGATCCAGGCCGATCTGAAGGCCTTCGCGGCCGCGGGCTGCCACGGCACGAGCGCGCTCGTCGCCCTGACCGCCCAGAACACCGTCGGTGTGACCGCGATCCACGAGCTGCCCCCCGAGTTCGTCACGGCGCAGCTCGACGCGGTCTTCTCGGACATCGGCGTCGACGCCGCGAAGACGGGGATGCTCTTCTCGCGGACGCTGATCGAGACGGTCGCGGAGTTCCTCTCGCGCCACCCGGTCACGCTCGTCGTCGACCCGGTGATGGTCGCCAGCTCGGGCGCGAAGCTGCTCGAGGACGACGCGGTCACCGCGCTCGTCGGCCGGCTGTTCCCGCTCGCGACCGTCGTCACGCCGAACCTCCACGAGGCGGTCGCGCTCGCGGGCCGCGAGGCGAGTCGCAGCGAGCTCGCGGAGGCGATCGTCGCCCTCGGCGCCCGGGCAGCCATCGTGACCGGCGGTCACGGGGACCCGGTCGACCACCTCTTCGACGGGGCCCGCCACGTCGAGATCCCCGTCGAGCGGCTCGACGTCGCGGCCACGCACGGCGCGGGCTGCACCCATTCCGCCACGCTCGCCGCGCTGCTCGCGCGCGGGCTTCCGCTCGAGGAGGCCGCGCGCGGTGCCGCTCTCGCCGCAACCGACGCCGTTCGCCACGGCCTCGCCGAGATCGGCGCGGGCGACGGCCCCGTCGACGTCCTCAACGTCAAAGGAGACCAGTGAACCTCACCGCAGGAGACGATCTTCGTGCGATTCGAGAGCGGAAGCCGCTCGTCCACCAGATCACGAACTACGTCGTCATGAACGAGACCGCCAATGCGACGCTCGCGCTCGGCGCGCTGCCCGTGATGGCCCATGCCCCGGAGGAGGTCGAGGAGATGGTCGGCCTCGCCGGGGCGCTCGCGATCAACATCGGCACGCTCTCGAGCCACTGGGTCGAGGCGATGATCGCCGCCGGCAAGGCTGCGAACGCGAAAGGGATCCCGGTCGTGCTCGACCCGGTTGGCGCGGGGGCGACGCGGTACCGCACGGAGGTCTCGCGGCGGATCCTCGACGAGGTCGAGATCGCGGTGCTGCGCGGGAACGCGGGGGAGGTCGCGACGCTCGCCGGGGTCGAGGCCGAGGTGCGCGGGGTCGAGTCGATCTCCGCCGGCGCGTCTCCCGCGGAGGTCGCGCGAGCGGCTGCGCGGGCGTTCGGGCTCGTCGCGTCGGTCACCGGCCCGGTCGACCACGTCTCGGACGGGACGAACGTCTTCGCGATCTCGAACGGCGACCCGATGCTCGCGACGGTCACGGGCACCGGCTGCATGTCGACCGCGATCACGGCGGCGTTCCTCGCGGTCCAGCCGGACGCGCTGGGTGCGGCGGCGGCGGCGCTCGTCGCGTTCGGGATCGCGGGCGAGGACGCCGCCCGCACCTCCAAGGGGCCCGGCACGTTCCACGCGGCGCTCTACGACGAGCTCTACGGCCTCGAGCCGGCCACCCTCGACGCCCGGGCCCGCGTCGAAGAGCTGTGAGGGTCCACGCCGTCGTCGCCGACCTCGCGACCGCGCAGGCGGCCGTCGAGGCCGGCGCGACCGTCGTCCAGCTCCGTGTCAAGGACGTCCCGACGGAGGACCGCGTCCGTCGCGGCGCGGGGTTCCGGGAGCTCGCCGCGACCTTCGTCGTCAACGACGACCTCGACGCGGCGCTCGCGCTCGGCGCCGACGGGGTGCACCTCGGCCAGGCGGACGTCGACTGGTCGCGCGACGTCCCGCTCATGCTAGGCGTCTCCGCGGCGACGCCCGCCGAGGCGGCCGAGGCGGAGGAGCGCGGAGCCGCGTACGTCGGCGCCGGCCCGGTGTGGGCGACGCCGTCGAAGGACGACGCCGCGGCCGCGATCGGGCTCGACGGCCTGGCGGCGATCTGCGTCCGCGTATCGATCCCGGTCGTCGCGATCGGGGGCGTGGACGCGTCGAACGCAGCCGCGTGCATCCGGGCCGGGGCCTCGGGCGTCGCCGCGATCCGCGCGGCGACCGACCCGAGGCTGCGGGAGGCGGTCGATGCGGCTCTCTGAGCTCGGCGAGCGCGGCCTGATCGAGGAGCTCGAGCGCCGCGGGCTCGTGCGGGACGTCGCCGACGACGCGGCGCAGGTCGGCGGGCTCGTGGTCACGCAGGACGCGCTCGTCGAGGGCGTCCACTTCCGGCTCGACTGGATCTCGTGGCGCGAGCTCGGATTCCGGGCGGCCGCCGTCAACCTCAGCGACCTCGCCGCGTCGGGCGCCGCCCCGCTCGCCCTCGTCGTCACGCTCGGCCTGCCGCCGGAAACGGCCGCCGGCGACGCGTTCGAGCTGTACGAGGGGATCGCCGAAGCCGGCGTCCCGGTCGTCGGCGGCGACACGACCTCCGCGCCGCAGGTCGTCCTCAGCGTGACGGCGCTCGGCCGTTCGGAGCGCGTCCCCGGCCGCGCAGGCGCCCGGCCGGGCGACCTGCTGGTCGTGACGGGCCCGCTCGGCGCCGCCGGTGCCGCGTTCCGCGCGGGACGGTATGAGCGACCGCCGATCCGGCTCGCCGAGGGCCGCGACCTGGCGCGGCACGCCCACGCGCTGATGGACGTCTCGGACGGCCTCGGCGTCGACGCGGGGCACATCGCCCGGCGCTCGGGCGTCCGCTGCGCGATCGACGTCGACCGGATTCCGCTGGCCGAGGGCGCGACGCTCGCCGACGTCGGCTGGGGCGAGGACTTCGAGCTGCTCGCCGCCGTCGAGGATCCGGGCCCGTACGCGGTGATCGGCCGCTGCGAGGAAGGAGTGGGCGTCGACCCGCCGCTCGCCGGCTGGGAGCACTTCGCCTAGGAGGGCTTCCTAGAGCGAGGTCCGCGGGTAGCAGAAGTCGACGAGCCAGCGGCCGCGCAGGTCGTGCAGCTCGCAGGCGTAGACGCGTTGCTCGCCCTTGCCGGAGTCCTTCGGCAGCACGGTCACGTCGTAGCCGAGCACGCCGCGGTAGGAGTACCTCAGCACCGAGAACGAGGTGCGGAAGCCGTTCGCCGGATACGGGACGACCGGCAGCGCCCCCGTCAGCCACTCGCGGTGGGACGTCCCCACGCGCATATGCGGCGTCGCGAGGCGCCACGACGTTTCGCCGTCGCGGCGGATCAACGCGGTCCGCGCGAACGTCGCGAGAGTCGCCTCGGCGGCTCGCCGCATCGCCCGTGTCGCGGGCACGTGGGGCGGCTCGCGGATGACGACGGCCGGCTTGCTCGGGTCGATCGGCGTTGCGTAGGAGTGGCCCGCGTTGCGATACCTGACGCTCACCGCGGCGATCGCGAGCAGCACCACGCCGATCGAGACGCCGCGGATCAGGCGCGCGCGCTTGCGAGGGGATTCGGGCAGCCGCAGCACTTTGAGAGCATAGAGACGGTGCTCGTCTACTTCGTCCGGAGGGTTCTCTGGGCGGCCGTGATGTTCTTCACGCTGACGCTCGTCACGTTCGTCCTCTTCTTCGTGCTCCCGACGGACAGCGGCCGCTTCAGCCGCGGCCTCGCGAACGCGGCGCCGACCGACGTCCGCCGCGCCTTCGGGCTGCACGGCTCGCTCGCCTCCGAGTACTCCAGCTTCGTCTGGAACCTCGTCCGCCACGGCTCGCTCGGCCGGTCGTTCGCCACCCGCGTCGAGGTCACGGACATCCTCCGCGTCTCGGCCCCGGTGACGGCGTCGCTGATCCTCGGCGGCGTCCTCGTGTGGCTCGCGCTGGCGCTCCCTGTCGGGATCGTCTCGGCACTCCACCCGCGCTCGCTGCGCGACCGGGCGGCGATGGTCTTCATCCTGCTCGGGATCTCCGTGCACCCGATCTGGATCGGGTTCGTGCTGTCGTACGTCCTCGGCTTCAAGCTCGGGTGGACGCCGATCTCCGGCTACTGCGACTTCTTCTCGCCACCGGCCGGGAGCCACTGCGGTGGCCCGTACGAGTGGGCCTACCACCTGGTGCTGCCGTGGCTCACGTTCGCGATCCTCTTTGCCGCGCTCTACGCCCGGATGATCCGCGCGAACGTGCTCGAGACGCTCGACGAGGACTACGTCCGCACGGCCCGCGCGAAAGGTGCGCGCGAGGGCCGTGTGCTCCGCGCGCACGTGCTCCGCAACGCGCTCCTGCCCGTCGTGACGATGCTCGGGATGGACATCGGCGTCGCATTCGGCGGCTCGCTCTTCGTCGAGCAGGTCTACGGCCTGCCGGGGCTCGGCAAGCTCGTGATCATGAGCCTCGCCCGGCGCGACCTGCCGCCGGTCGTGGGTGTCGTCGTGGTGGTGACGACGGCGATCATCGTCTTCAACCTGATCGTCGACCTTCTCTACGCGTGGGTCGACCCGAGGATCAGGTCGCGCTAGGAACCCTCCTAGGCGAAGCCGAACGCGCGGTCGTAGTGCGATCGCGGCCGCGCGCCGATCACCGTCTCCTTCGGCTGCCCGCCGTCGAAGAGGATCACCGTCGGGATCGAGAGGACGTCGTAGCGTGAGGCCGTGACGGGGTTCTCGTCGATGTCGAGCTTGACGAAGCGGACGTCCTCGCGCTCGCCGGCGAGCTGCTCGAGCACGGGTGCGACCGCGCGGCACGGGCCGCACCAGGGAGCCCAGAAGTCGACGACGACCTTGCCGCCGGCCCGCAGGACTACCTGCTCGAACGTCTCGTCGCTGACCTCGTCCACGGCGGGCATCCTACAGCCGCCCGCGGAGGGCCCGGACGCGGATCAGCGGCACTTTCCACGCCGCCTCGAGCACGATCCTCCGGCTCATCTTCGAGTGCCCGACCGTGCGGTCGACGAACGTGATCGGGATCTCGGCGACGCGGAAGCCGGCGCGCAGCACGCGGTAGGTCGTCTCGATCTGGAAGGCGTAGCCCTTGGACTCGATCCGGTCGAGGTCGATCGCCTCGAGCGCCTCGCGGCGGAAGCACTTGAAGCCGCCGGTCAGGTCGCGGATGCGGGTCGAGAGCACGATCCGGCCGTACACGGAGGCGCCGTACGAGATCGCGCGGCGCACGAGCCCCCAGGACGGGATCGAGCCGCCGCTGACGTAGCGCGAGCCGAGCACGAGGTCGGCGTCACGCGCCGCTGCGATCAGCCGCGGGACGTCCGCGGGGTCGTGAGAGAAGTCGCAGTCCATCTCGAGGACCAGCTCGGCGCCGTCCTCGAGCGCGCGGCGGAACCCGGCGAGATAGGCGGGCCCGAGCCCCTCCTTGCGCGTGCGGTGGAGCACGTCGACGTAATCGAGCTCGGCCGCCAGCCGGTTCGCGATCTCTCCCGTTCCGTCCGGGGAGGCGTCGTCGATCACGAGCACGCGCACGCCGTGCTCGCCGAGCGCGCGCACCATCGGCTCCACGTTCTCGCGCTCGTTGTAGGTGGGCAGGCAGACGGTCGCGCGCATCGCCGTATCATCGCGGCTAGTGGCGGCGACGCTCCCGAGGAACGCAGACGTGGCGGATCAGTTCGACCTGCTGGCCGACCTGATGGAGCTCGAGGGCGGCGACTCGTTCCGGATCGGCGCCTACCGGAAGGCGGCGACGCGGATCCGCGAGACGTCGGGTCCCGTCGCGCAGCTGGCGCTGGAGGGGCGCGCGAAGGAGCTGTCGGGGATCGGCAAGACGATCGAGGCGAAGATCGTCGAGATCGTCGAGGTCGGCGAGATCCAGGCGCTCGCGAAGCGGAAGGCCGTCGTCCCCGAGGAGGTCGCGGCGTTCATGCGGCTGCCCGGGCTCGGGCCGAAGACGGCGCGCCGGATCTGGCAGGAGCTCGGCGTGACGACGATCGCGCAGTTGAAGGAGGCGGCCGAAGCGCAGCGCCTGCGCGGCCTCGCGGGGCTCGGCGCGGCGACCGAGGAGAAGATCCTCGAGGCGCTCGCGAAGCCGAAGGCCGCGAAGGGGCCGGCGCGGGCGCTGCTCGGGACGACGCTCCCGGCGCTCGAGGCCGCGGTCCTCGAGTTGCGCGCGCATCCGGCCGCGGAGCAGGTCTCGATCGCGGGCTCGGCGCGGCGCTTTCGCGAGACCGTGCGCGACCTCGACATCATCGCCACGGCGACCGACCCGCAGGCGCTCGTCGACCACTTCGCCTCGCTCCCGTGGGTCGTCGAGGTGGTGGCGAAGGGCGGGACGAAGGCGACGGTCATCTCGCACGACGGCCTTCGCTTCGACCTGCGCGTCGTGCCGCCGGAGTCGTACGGCAACCTGCTCCAGCACTTCACCGGGTCGAAGGAGCACAACGTCGCGTTGCGCGAGGCGGCCGTCCGGCAGAAGCTGTCCGTCTCCGAGTACGGCGTCGAGGCCACCGAGACGGGCGAGGTCTTCACCGCGCGCACCGAGGAGGAGCTGTACGAGCGCCTCGGCTACGAGTACATCCCGCCGGAGCTGCGCGAGCACGGCGGCGAGCTCGAGGCCGCGCGCCGCCGCGAGCTGCCGAAGCTCGTCGAGCCGGGCCAGATCCGCGGCGACCTGCACACCCACACGACCTGGTCGGACGGCAAGAACACGCTCGAGGAGATGGTCGCGAAGGCGATCTCGCTCGGCTACGACTACTACGCGGTCTGCGACCACTCGCACCGCCTCCGCGACGGGCGGCTCGCGGCACAGGCCGAGGCGATCGACGCCCTCAACGAGCAGGTCGCCCCCTTCCGGATCCTGAGGGGGATCGAGGCGAACATCCGTGCGGACGGCTCGGTCGACGTTCCGGACGCGGAGCTCGCGGCGCTGGACTGGGTGACGGCGTCGGTGCACTCGGGCTTCGACAAGAACGCGAACGAGCGCGTCTTCGCGGCGATGGAGCACCCCTACGTCGACTGCATCGGCCACCTCACCGGCCGCAAGCTCAACATCCGCGAGCCTGCCGAGATCGACGTCGGCCGGGTGATCGAGAAGGCCGTCGAGACGGGCACGTTCCTCGAGATCAACTCGCAGCCGAACCGCCTCGACCTGCGCGACGTGCACGCACGCGCGGCCCGTGAGGCGGGGCTCAAGCTCGTGATCAGCTCCGACGGCCACCAGGTCGACGCGCTCGACTATGTCCGCTTCGGCGTCGGGCTCGCGCGGCGCGCGTGGCTGACGAAGGGCGACGTCGTCAACACGCACACGTGGAAGCAGGTCGAAAAGCTGCGGAAACGGCGGTGAGCGCGTGCGCCTGACGATCCTGCACACGAACGACATCCACGGCCGCGAGCGGCGGATCGCCCAGATCGCGACGATCGTCGAGCGCGAGCAGGCCGCCTCCGATCACCCGGTCATCTACCTCGACGCCGGAGATGTAGAGGAGACGACGAACCGGCTTTCGAACCTGACGAAGGGCACGGCCATGCACCGCCTGATGAACCACACCGGCTGCGCCGCCGCGACCGTGGGCAACGCTTGCTGGCTGCGTTACGGCCCGGCGGTCCTCGCCGAGCACGCGCGCGCCGCCCGCTATCCGCTGCTGCTCGCGAACCTCCAGCCCGTCGAGGGGCCCGTGCCGTCGGTGCTCCTCGGCGACGTCGGCGTGATCGGACTGACGGCCTCGTTCGCCGATTTCTTCGAGAACGACTTCGACTGGGGGTTCCGGCCGCTGTCGGAGGTCGAGGTCGCGCGGACGCGCGCGCGCCAGTTGCGGGAGGCGGGCGCTTCGCTCGTGGTCGTCCTGTCCCACCTCGGGCTGGCCGACGGCTACAACTCCGGGATCTCGGACCGCGGCCTCGCACGCGAGCTGCAGGGGGAGATCGACCTGATCGTCGGCGCGCACAGCCACGACCTGCTGCCCGAGGGCGAGTGGGTCGGCGGGGTCCTGATCGCGCAGGCGGGCTGCTACGGCGACCACATCGGCCGGATCGAGATCGACGGGGCGCAGCTGACCGCGACCGTCGAGCCGGTGCCCGACGACACGCCGCTCCACCCCGCCGTGCTCGCCGAGGCCGCGCTGATCGAGCCCGAGGTGCGGAGCCTGCTCGACGAGGAGATCGGCGTGCTCGACTCCCCGCTCGACGGCGACTGGATCGCGGCCATGCTCCGCGAGCGGATGGGCGCCGAGGTCGGGCTCGTCGCGGCCGGCCAGGCCCTCGTCGTCGACGCGATCCCGCCGGGTCCGCTCACGCGCGGCGCGCTCTGGGAGGCGTGCGAGTCGCCCGCGAACCCGGGCGTCGCGAACGTCTCCGGCGAGCTGCTCGCCCGCATGGTCGAGCGCGGGAACGACCCGGCGTTCGTCGCAGAGACGCCGCGTCCCCTTCGCGGCCGCATGCGCGGCCGGCTCCACGTCAGCGGGCCCGACCGCTTCGACCCGGCCCGCGACTACGTCGTCGCCGCGACGGACTGGGAGCTCGAGCACTACGGCGGCCTCGTCGAGCGCGACTGGGGCATCCGCGTGCGCTACGACTTCCCGACGATCGTGCGCGAGGCGATCGAGGAGCACCTGGCTCGATGACTAGAGGCGCCGCAGCAGGTCGAGCAGCTCGTCCGTGCCGCTGACGACGACGTCGGCCGCCGCGCCGAGCTCGCCCGGGCCTTCCGCCGACACGACCGCGACGCGGACGGCGACGTCGAGCCCGTCCAGTGCGCGAAACGCGTCGAGGTCGGTCGTGTCGTCGCCCGCAAACAGGGCGCGCGTGAGGCCGCGCTCCTCGAGCAGCCGGCGAACGGCCGTCCCTTTCGTCGCGTCGATCGGCGGCAGCACCTCGAGCACCATGCGCCCCCAGCGCGTTCGCAGCCCGGCTGCCTGGGCGGCGGCCTCGACGAGCCGTAGCTCCTGCTCCGCCTGTCCCGGGCGCGGATGCTCACGGTAGTGGAAGGCAGCGGAGAGGCGCTTGTTCTCGGCGCGCCAGCCCGCGCCGGCGACGAACTCCCGCAGCCGCTCGACCCACTCCTCGGCGGCGGGGTCGAGCTCGAGGCCGTGCTCGCCGGCGTAGACGATTCCCTCGACACCGACGATCGCGGCCGCCACGGATCCCGGGCGGCCCGTGATGCACGCGACGAGCGCGTACTTCTCCGTGAGCCGGCGTAGCTCCGCGCGCGTCCCCTCGGGCACCGTTGCGTCCTCGGGCCGCTCGACGATCGGCGCGAGCGTCCCGTCGACGTCGAGGAACAGGGCGGCGCGCTCGGGAGCCTCGACGATTCGGGCAAGGGAGCTCATCGGCCTAGAATACGAGTCGTGCGCCTCGTGCTCATCGGTCTGGCAGCCGGGGTCTTCAGCGCGCTCTTCGGCGTCGGCGGCGGGCTCCTGATCGTGCCGCTCCTGATCCTCCTCGCCGGATTCGAGACGCGGCCGGCCACCGGGACCTCGCTGGCGGCGGTGCTGATCACCGTCACCGTCGGCGCCGCCACGTACGCGCTGCACGGCGACGTCAAGCCGGGCTCGGCCGCGCTGATCGGGATTCCCGCCGTCTTCGGCGTCCTGGTCGGGACCGCAGCGCAGCAGCGGATCCCGACCCGCCCGTTGGGCGCGCTCTTCGGGCTCTTCGTCGCCGCCGTCGCGATCAGATTGATCCTCTCCTGATGGGAGGAGTCGCGCTCGTTGTCGCCCTCGGGGTCGTCGGCGGAGTCCTCGCCGGCCTCTTCGGCATCGGCGGCGGGATCATCTTCGTCCCGACGCTCGCGTTCGTGCTCGGGATGACGCAGCTGCACGCCGAGGCGACCTCGCTGCTCGCGATCCTTCCCGCGACGGCCGTCGGCGCGTGGCGCCAGCGGGCCTACGGCAACGTCCGGGGCCGCGCCGCGCTCGTCGTCGGCCTCTCCTCGATCGTCGGCGTTCAGGCCGGTGTCGTACTCGCGCGGTCGCTCACCGACAGCGCCCTGCGCCACCTGTTCGGCGCCTTCCTGCTCGTCATCGCGGCGCAGATCGCGTGGCGGTCGCTCCGAAAATGAGCCACACTTACGGTGTGAGCGGACTCGACGACGTCTGGATCCCGCTCGTCGACGAGCCGATCGGCAGCATCGTCGCGGGCATCCAGGAGCACGACCCGGAAATCGGCCGGCTGGTCAACTCGACCCACCGGATTCTCGCGTTCCGCACGTTCGCGTACATCCGCGTGGGAATCCTGCTCGGTCAGCTGCTCGTCGACAACGACGTGGCCGACGACGCGGAGAGCTGGGTCGAGGACCTGCTCGCGAACCCCGAGAACCACGCCCGCGTCGCCGCCGAAGTCCGCGCCGTCGCCGAGGAGATCGCCGCCGACCCGCACTACGCGGATGACGAGCCGCTCGGCCCCGACGACGAGATGAAAGCCCGCTTCCGCGAGTTCGCGAAGAAGCAGCTGGACTCCGCCTAGCGCGTCGCCGCGTAGGCGATCCCTCCTGTGACGACGAAGCCGATCACGGTCAGCGCGACGCGGGCGCGCGACGGGTGTTCGTGTGCCTCGGGCAGGAGGTCGGTCGCGCCGAGAAAGAGGAACGCGCCGGCGTAGGCCGCGAGCAGGTAGCCGAGCCCACGCTCGGAGACGTGCACCGACGAGCCGACGATCGCGCCCACCACTGGCGCGGCGGCGTCGAGCCCGAGCCAGCGCATCGCGCGGCGCCTGTCGTCGCTCTGGCGCAGCACGAAGCTGACTGTGTTGAGCCCGTCGGCGAAGTCGTGGGTGATCACCGCGAGGAACACGAGCAACCCCGTCGCGGTGTTCAGGTGGAAGGCGAGCCCGATCCCGAGCCCATCGATGAAGCTGTGCACGGACAGGCCGGCGGCGGCGAGGATCCCGACCTGCGAGTGGGCGCGCGCCTGTTCGACCTCGTCGCGGTGATGGAGCACGATGCTGCGCTCGACGAGGAAGAAGAGGAGGAAGCCGGCGCCGACGACCGCCATCACGCGGCGCGGGCTGCCGACCGCGTCGAGCGCCTCCGGCAGTACGTCGAAGAGCGCGACCGCGACGACGACGCCCCCGGTCAGCGCGATCAGCGTCGTCAGGTCGCGATGGAGGCGGAGCGCTGCGAAGCCGCCGCCGAGCGTCGAGAGGCCGGTCGCGAGCGCGAGCGGGATCACGTACCAGATCATGCGCAGCGCCCGCAGGTGCCGTAGATGTCGAGCTCGTGACCCTCGGCCGCGAAGCCGTGCCGCCGCTTCAGCTCGGCCGGGGGCGGCGCCGCGCAGAGCTCGGTCTCCTGGACGGAGCCGCAGCTCAGGCAGACGAGGTGGTGGTGGTGGCCGGGGTGGCAGCGGACGTAGGTCGAGCGTCCCTCGGCGGGGAGCGGGCGCACCGAGCCCGTGCGGCGGAGCAGGTCGATCGTCCGGTAGACGGTGGCGAGTCCGAGCCGGGGCTCGGCGCGGCGTGCGCGGTCGTAGATCTCGATCAGGGTGAAGCCGCCGCGGGCGGCGACGATCGCGTCGAGGACGGCCTGCCGCTGCGGCGTGACGCGAGCGCGCGGCGGGAGTCGGAGCGGTGGTGGCACGAATTTGGCTGCCGTTCCCACCGCCTCACCCTAGCTGAGAATGATTCTCATTCAAAGGAACCAGGGCTGCCGTCTCGCACCTTGGTGATAATGGCTCCGATGGTCCGCCGCGCCACGCTGGGGGTCGCGCCGGTTGCGCTCGCTCTCGTCTCGCTGATCTCCGGCTCCGCCGGGGGAGCCGGACCTGCGCGCACGCCGGGCGCGGTCGCGCAGGCATGGGCGATCAAGGTGCTCGTCCCCGGGCAGGCGGGCGGCGCGAGCCCCGTCGTCGTCTCGCCGCCGCGCGACTCCGTCTCGTTCCTCGCCGGCTTCCAGTACCCGTCCGACGGCTCGGTCGTCTCGGCCGGGGCGATCACGATCGCCGCGCGCGCCTCCGCGGCGGCGAACGCCGTTGCCACCGCGTCGAGCGACATCAGCTCGCTCTCGCTCTTCGGCGGGGAGATCACCGCCTCGGGGATCTCCGGTCGCGCCAGGGCCGGGGCGGGTGCCGCCGGGTCCTCGGGCGACTTCGCCGGCGCGGGGATCGCGATCCTGTCCGTTCTCGGCCAGGCGGTCGCGGTCGCCCCGAACGTGCGCGTCGCGCTCGCCGATTGGGGCTACGCGCTCACGCTGACGCAGAGCGTCGACACCTCGGCGCCAGCCGGCGCGAGTGGGTATCGGGGCTTCACGACGGCCCTCGACGTTCACCTGAGCGCAGACCACGGCGGGCTTCCTGCCGGGAGCGAGATCCTCGTCGGCTACGCCGACGCGGCCGCCCAGACTGCCCCGCCGCCGGTGGCGGCCAGGCCGGAGGTCCCGTCGGCGCCCGCGACCGAGACCCACGTCGCGCCGGAGCCGCGCAAGACGCCCGGCCTCCACGACCCGCTTGTCCGCAAGCCGCCCACGAACGTCACGCCGAAGCTGACCGCGGGGGGTTACGTGTTCCCGGTCTATGGACCCTCCTCGTACATCGACACGTACGGCGCGGGGCGCGCGGACGTCTCCTACCACCACGGCGACGACATCTTCGGCCAGCTCGGGCAGCCGCTGCTCGCGGTCGCCGACGGCACCGTCTTCTCGGTCGGCTGGAACGACGTCGGCGGCTACCGGCTCTGGCTCCGGGACAAGCAGGGAAACCAGTTCTACTACGCGCATCTCTCCGCGTTCTCGACGCTCGCGGTGGACGGCGCGCACGTGAAGGCGGGTCAGGTCGTCGGCTTCATGGGCTCCACGGGCGACGCAGCCGGCACCCCGACGCACGTCCACTTCGAGGTGCACCCGGTGTCGCTGCTCTTCCTCGGCTACGACGGCGCGGTCAATCCAACGAGCTACCTGGACGCCTGGCGGCGGCTCGAGGATCTCAGCTTCCCGCTGACGGCCGGCTGGGCTCCGCTCGTCCCGGGCGGTGCGAGGGCCCCCCAGCCCGGCGCGATCCTGTTGCAGGCCAGCGACATCTCCGCCGCCGACGGCCTCGACCCGGGCTCGTTGCAGCGCGCGCTCGTCGCCCCGGTTCCGGCCGAGGGCGACGGCGTGCTCGTGCCGGTGACGGGCCCGCAGCCCGACCCGGGGCGCGGTTAGTTCGAGTTCGTCGAGTTGGCCGAGCCGCTGCCCGACCCCGACCCGCCGGAGTAGTTTCCGCTGAAGTCGTCCTCGCCACCCATGATCGTCTCCTTGATCCAGCGGCGCGTCTCTGGCCCGGTCACCGGGTTGAAGAGAATGCCGAGGGCGATGCCCGCGATCAAGAGCGTCGATTTGCGGCTCCGGTGGTCGTCCTTGCCCTGGAGCCTTCCTGCGGCGCTGCGCAGGTCGTCGATCGCCTGCTTGAGGTTGTCCTGCACGTCCTTGTCGGTCGCGACGCGCGCGGCGAGGGTGGTGACACCCCGGCCGCCGATCAGCTCGTTGTACACGCCGCGAGCCGCGTCGAACGCGCTCAGGACGTCGTCGCGGAGCTTCTCGTCGTGGATCGCTCGGTCGACGTACGGCTTGACGTCGCCGACCCTGTCCTGGAGCTTGTCTCTCGTGTTGGCCATACCGGGCCTTTCCTTTCGGTCGTTTGCCGCGAACCTTCTACCCCGGCGCGCCGGGTGCAAACAGGCGCTCGCGGTGCTGCTCGTGCTGATTCTGTCAGCGTGCGGTGGGTCGACGAAGCCGCAGCGGGTCGCGGGGCCCGGTTTCTCCTTCTCCGCGCCGGGCGGCTGGAAGGTCTCCACGAAGCCCCGCGAGACCTCGGTCGCCCACGGCGACGTCGACCTGCTCACCGTGACGACCTTCACGCTCGTCCGGCCCTATCGCGCCGCGCTCTGGCCGAAGGTCGTGGCCGAGCTCGACCGCGTCGCGGGTGACGTCGCGCGCGGCCTCGAGGGGCGCATCGCCGCGCGTGCGACGACGACCGTCTCGGGAGAGGAGGCCCGGCGCTACGACATCGCGTACGGCGATCTGCACGAGCGGATCGCCTTCGTCTTCCGCGGCAAGCGCGAGTACGAGCTCCTCTGCCGCTACCGGCACGACGACTCGGCCTGCGGCGCGCTCCTCGGGACGTTCAGGCTGGCATAGCGGCGTGGCGCTCCGGCGCCGGCGCCGAGACGAGAGCGGGCGCCGCGCCGTCGAGCGCCGCGGCGAGCACGTCCCGGATCGAGTCGGCGAGGACGAACTCGAGCGCCTCGCGCGTCTCGGCGGGCAGCTCGTCGAGGTCGGCCTCGTTCTCGCGCGGCAGGATCACCCGCTTCACGCCCGCCCGCTGCGCCGCGAGCGTCTTCTCGCGGACGCCGCCGATCGGCAGCACCTGGCCGGTCAGCGTGATCTCGCCCGTCATCGCGACGTCGTCCGCGACCGGCGTGCCCTTGACGAGCGAGACGATCGCCGTCGCCATCGTCACACCCGCTGACGGCCCGTCCTTCGGCACCGCCCCGGCGGGCACGTGCACGTGGACGTCGTGGGTCGCGAACCAGTCCTCGGGCAGGCCGAGCTCCTCCGAGTGCGCCCGCACCCACGAGAGCGCCGCCTGCGCCGACTCCTGCATCACCTCGCCGAGCTGGCCCGTGATCTGGAGCTTGCCCTTGCCCGGGTACGCGGTCGCCTCGATGAAGAGGACGTCGCCGCCGACGGCCGTGTAGGCGAGCCCGGTCGCGACCCCCGGGTCGGCCGTGCGCTTCCGGACCTCGCCGGAGAAGCGCCGGGGGCCGAGCCACTCGCGCAGCTTCTTGTCGTCGATCCGGACCGTCTTCGCCTTGCCCTTCGCGATCTGCGTCGCCGCCTTCCGGCTGAGGTCGCCGATCCGCCGTTCGAGGTTCCGGACGCCGGCTTCGCGCGTGTACTGGCGGATCACGCTGTGCAGGATCTTGTCGGAGAGGGTCAGGTCCTTCTTCTTCAGCCCGTTCGCCTCTCGCTGCTTCGGGACGAGGTAGCGCTTCGCGATCCCGACCTTCTCGTCCTCGGTGTAGCCCGAGAGCTGGATCACGTCCATGCGGTCGAGCAGCGGCCCCGGGATCGTGTCGAGTGTGTTCGCGGTGCAGATGAACAGCACCTTCGACAGGTCGAACGGCAGGTCGAGGTAGTGGTCTCGGAAGGTGTTGTTCTGGGCCGGGTCGAGCACCTCGAGCATCGCGCTCGCAGGGTCGCCGCGGAAGTCCGCGCCCATCTTGTCGATCTCGTCGATCAGCAGCACCGGGTTCAGCGACTCGGCGTCGCGCAGCGAGCGGATGATCGTCCCGGGCATCGCGCCGATGTAGGTGCGGCGGTGCCCGCGGATCTCCGCCTCGTCGCGGACGCCGCCGACCGAGATGCGCGTGAACTTGCGCCCGACCGTTCGCGCGATCGACTGGCCGAGCGACGTCTTGCCGACGCCGGGCGGGCCGACGAAGCAGAGGATCGGGCCCGAGACCTCGCCCTTCAGCTTCGAGACGGCGAGGTACTCGATGATCCGCTCCTTCACCTTCTCGAGGTCGAAATGGTCGGCGTCGAGCACCTTCCGTGCGGCTTCGAGGTCGAGGTTGTCCTCGGTCGTCTTGCCCCACGGGAGCGTGATGATCCAGTCGAGATAGGTGCGGATGACGCCGTACTCGGCCGCGGCCGGGGGCAGCTTCTCGAGTCGCGAGAGCTCGCGGCGCGCGACCTTGTCGACATCCTCCGGCAATGCGAGCTCGTCGATCTGCGTCCGCAACTCGTCGACCTCGACCTGGTGGTCGTCCCCCTCGCCGAGCTCGTCCTGGATCGCCTTCAGCTGCTGGCGCAGGAAGTACTCGCGCTGACCCTTCTCCATC
>DAISLG010000006.1:0-27784 GCA_036820565.1 Gaiellaceae bacterium
TGACAGCCCTCCGCAACGTCGACGCCGTCTTCGACGCGTACCGCGTGACGCCGTCCTAGACAAGCGCCGCTTCACGACGGCGCTCGGCAGGTACACGATCAATCCCCTCGTGAAGAGGGCGGTGGCGCTCGGCCTCGTCCGGGGCTGGGCCGTGCTCGAGACGACAGGGCGCACGAGCGGCGAGCCGCGCCGCACCCCGGTCGGGAACGGGCTCGACGGACGGACGTTCTGGATCGTCGCCGAGCACGGGAGCAAGGCGGGCTACGTCCGCAACATCGTCGCGAGCCCCCGCGTGCGCGTGCTCGCCGCCAGACGCTGGCGCACGGGGACCGCGCACCTGCTCGCCGACGACGACCCGCGCGAGCGTCAGCGCCGGATCGGCAACAGGCTGAACGGCGCGGTCGTCCGCACGATGGGAACCGAGCTGCTCACGATCCGGATCGACCTCGACGACTGAGCATCCAGCCGACGGTCGCGCCGTAGGCGACGTGGTCGGCGAGCTGGGGCTCGAGCGGAAGCGGTGCTGATCGAGCACCTCGTCGAGCCGGGCGAGCGCGCGCACGAAGATCCGCCCGAGCCAGGCGCGCCCGCCGAGCGCGAGCACCGCGCGGTCGAGGGCCGAGGCACGCTCGACGCGGGCCGTGAGCGTCACCTGCGAGCCCGCGCCGAGCGGCGCGATCGTCCACTCGACGAGGCCGACCGTGCGCGAGCCGATCTCGGCGCGTCCGTTCAGCCGGCTCTCCGGCTCGACGCCGAGCACGCGCGTCCGCGCCGTCCGGGAGAGACCGAGAGGCCCCTTCACCTTCACGCGCCCGCCCAGGCCGTCGGCGTCGAGCCCGCCGAGCTGGACGAACCGGCCCTCGAGCCGCCAGTGGTTGCCCAGGTCGGAGAGGAACCCGAACACTCGATCGGGCGGGTGGTGAACGGCTCGGGAAGCGTGGATCACCGACAGAATCCCTCGATCGAGGGATCATCCCCTGGTTTGCGGGGTACCTCGATCAAGGGATGGCGATCCGCGCGGATTCGACTACAACGAGTGGAAGGGGGAGAGGGGCGCTCGTCGAGGCCGCCCGCCCATCCGGTTTTCGAGGGACGAAGCGGATGGGCCGGGCGCCTCGCGTTCCTCATCCGGCCTCGAATGCCTCGACAGTGCGCCGGAAGTCCGCCGGGATCGGCGCCTTGTGCCGCTCGGCCAGGTCGACCACCACGAGCGTCTGGTGCGCGGTCACCATCAGCGCGTCGTCCTCGACGAGGTACGCGGCGAACTCGTAGGTGGCGCTCGTCGTGCCGAGCCGCTCCATCCGGACGAAGATCTCGAGCAGGTCGTCGAACCGCGCCGGGGCGAAGTACTCGACCGTCGAGGCGCGCATGACGAAGTCGACGCCCGTGCCCGCGAAGCCGAGGCCGAGGTGGCGGTGGTACTCGGTGCGCGCCTGGTCGAAGTAGGGGAGATAGCGCCCGTAGTAGACGACGCCCTGCGCGTCCGTGTCCGAGAAGCCGACGCGCGTGTGGGCCGAGTAGTGGAACGGCGGCTTCCGGCCGGTCTCCTGGCCGAGTTGGAGCATCACGCGCGGATCACACCGAGCACCTCGTCGCGCGTCGACTCCATCAGCTCGCGCGACCGGGCCTCGAGGTTCAGCCGGAGCAGCGGCTCCGTGTTCGACGGCCGCACGTTCATGCGCCAGTCCTCCGCGTCGACGGAGAGGCCGTCGAGGTGCGAGACGGTGCCCTCGGGCCCGAAGCGCTCCTCGAGCTCCTCGAGCTTCAGCGCGACGTCCGCGACCGGGGTGTTCAGCTCGCCGGTGATGAAGTAGCGCTCGCGATAGGGCGCGAGCAGCTCCGACAGCTTCCGTCCACGCTTCGAGATCAGCTCGATCAGCAGCAGGAACGGGACGACGCCGGAGTCGGCCTGCGAGAAGTCCCGGAAGTAGTAGTGCGCCGAGACCTCGCCGGCGAAGACGGCGTCCTCCTCGCGCATGCGGTGCTTGATGTATGCGTGGCCGACCCGGTTGACGAGCGGGATCCCGCCGGCGCGCTCGATCGTCTCCGGGACGGCCCAACTCGCGCGGACGTCGTAGATGATCTTGCCGCCGGGCTCCTTCTCCAGGATCGACTCGGCGAGCAGAGCGGTGATGAAGTCGCCCGGGACGAAGTCGCCGGTGTCGTCGACGAAGAAGCAGCGGTCGCCGTCGCCGTCGTACGCGACGCCGAGGTCGGCACCCTCCTCGGTCGTCTTCGAGACGATGAACTCGCGGTTCTCGGGCAGGAGCGGGTTCGGCTCGTGGTTCGGGAACGACCCGTCGGGCTCGAAGTAGCAGCGCACCGCGTCGAGCGGCAGACGCTCGAGCACGGGCGGGAGCATCGTGCCGCCCATCCCGTTCGCCGCGTCGATCACGACGCGGAGCGGCTCGATCGCGTCGACGTCGACGAACGAGAGGACGCGCTCGACGAAGGCCGGCCAGACGTCGTACTCCCGGACCTGTCCCGGGGTCAGACCCCGGGACGGGGCCGCAAGGGACACGGCGCGGTCGCGCACGTCCAGCAGGCCCGACTCGCCGCCGACGGGCAGGGCGCCGGCGCGGACGATCTTCATGCCCGTGTACTCCTTCGGGTTGTGCGAGGCGGTCACGGCGATGCCGCCGTCGAGGCCGAGCTCGCCGACCGCGAAATAGAGCATCTCCGTCCCGGCGAGACCGATGTCGAGCACCTCCGCGCCGGCCTCGGAGGCGCCGCGGATCACCGCCTCAGCCATCGTCGGGCTCGAGAGCCGCATGTCACGCCCGACCGCGATTCGCCGCGGCTCGAACTGCTCGACGTAGGCCCGGCCGATCGCCCGTGCGCCCTCCTCGTCGAGCTCCTCGGGGTAGAGGCCGCGCACGTCGTACGCCTTGAAGACCTTTGGGTCGAGCACGAAGCCCATGCTAGAGAAGCGGCCGGTATACAAACGCGTATCGATGTGATTCACTCGCGCCGCTGGATCAAAACGAGGCGAAAGGAAGTTCGAACATGAAGACGGTCATCGCAGCGCTCGCGCTGCTCATGACTGCGGCGGGCATCACGGCCTCCACCGCGGCGGCGGGAGGCTGGCAAGGGAGCGTTCTCTTTACAAACCAGGTGGCGAGCTCGCCCGCGTCGGGCGGCGGCTACCCGGTCCCGGCCGGCTCGACGGCCCCCGATGCGGGCACGTGCAGGGCCGGGCTCTACAACTCGAACCGCTCCGAGTCGTGGGTGGCGGTGCAGCCGGGGACGGAGAACCTCGTCGGCGGCTCGAAGTTCTTCTTCGAGAAGTTCTCGACGTTCTACGACTTCCATCTGGGTGCGTACTCGATCCCGGGCGGCAGTCCCGGCGCGAACACGCAGATTCCCGGGTACGACTGCGTCTCGACGGGCACGCAGGAGATGCCCCCGAGCTGGACGAACAACACCGATCCGAACATGGACTTCGACAACGGCGGGCGGGCCTACGAGGTGACGTTGCCGTTCAACGCGTTCTGGGTGAATCTGCACCCGAACGGCGCGATCGGGGTCGTCTACTCCGACGACCTCGGCAAGACCTGGAAGCCCGGCAACGGCGGCCAGTTCCTCGCAACGGTGCCGAACTCGTCGTCCTTCAGCTTCGGGGACGTCGTCGACAAGCAGTGGGTGGCGGTCAACCGCACCTCGCTGAACCCGAAGGTGCGGGACAGCGTCTACGCCATGTGGGCGCTCTTCAACGGGTTCACCGTCGAGGTGAAGGCGTCGGTGTCTCGCGACCGCGGCCAAACGTTCTCGAAGCCGGTGACGGTCACGCCGCCGAGCGGCGTCGGCCCCTCGAACACGTACATCATCCCCTCCGTCGATGCGTCGGGGGACCTGTTCGCCTCGTTCGCGTCGTTCCCGGCCTGCTGCTCGTCGCCCGGGACGATCTACGTCGAGCGGATCGCCGACGACGGCACGACGTTGACGCCGGGCCCGTTCACGCAGGTGGGTCAGACGGCGACGACGAACGCCTTGCCGAACACGCGCTTCCGTGACGGGATCACGGAGACGTTCGCGGCGAGCCAGACCTACGCCGGGCACCTGTACGTGGCCTGGGAGGCCTGGGACGGCACGCAGATGGACGTCGTCATGCGGCAGTCGACCGACTACGGCGTCACCTGGTCCGCCCCGACAGTCGTCAACGACAACGTCGACGGCGCGACGGCGACCGACCAGTTCCAGCCGACGGTCGCGGCGGGTGGAAACGGAGCGGTCGCGGTCGGGTTCTACGACCGGCGCGCGGCATGTCCGACGGGCGATTCCGCGATCCTCGCGGCCGACCAGGGCCGTGAGAACTTCTGCATCGCCACGTCGCTCCAGGTCTACAAGGACAACGGCGCCGGCGCCATTCCTGTTGGACCGAACTACGACATCTCCACGAGCATCTGGGACCCGGAGCAGCCGGGCCAGAAGGTCGACGGCCTGAGCCAGTACCCGTGTGCGGGCCATCGTGACCCGTGCCCGAGCGGCCGCGGCTTCATCGGCGACTACTTCGGGCTCGCCGTCTCGGCCGGCAACGTGTACGCGCTCAGCGTGTCGACGCACTTCCCGTCGAAGATCAAGGCCGACGGCGGCGGACGCGTCTACTACCAGCAGCAGGTGCTGGCGACTGTCTCGCGCGGGGATCTCGGCATCTAGAGACCCAGCGCCTGGCGAATCGCCTGGTTCGACGCCTCGTCCGGTGATTCGGTGATCACCGTGGCGGGGCGCTCGAACGGGGCGAGCGCCTCGCGCAGCGGCTCGACCCGTAGCGTGCCCTCGCCGTAGGGCAGGTGCTTCGTCTCGTTCCGGTTCGCGTAGGCGATGTCGGAGAAGTGGATGTGGAACGGGGCGCCGGGCTCGAGCGCCTCGTCGGCGAGCGCGAGCGGGGCCGCGAAGTCGTCTTCGCCGAGGAAAGCTCCGTCCGAGGTCGCGTGCATGTGCGCGAAGTCGAGCACGGGGCGGACCCAGCCGGTGCGCCGGGCGATCTCGACGATGTCCTCCGCGGTCCCGAGCTCGCTGACGCGGCCCATCACCTCGACGCCGAACGGGACGGCGCGGTCTTTCTGCTCGAGCCGCGCGCGGAGCTCCCCGAGTTGCTCGACGACGGCATCGAGCGCGGCCGGACGCTCCCGGCCGAGCAGGAAGCCGGGGTGGAAGACGACCACCTCCGCGCCGCAGGCCTTCGCGAGCCCGGCCGTGTGGTCGAGCATGCCGACCGCCATGTTCAGCTTCTTCCCTCGTTCGGCGTGGCCCATGAAGGCCGCGAGCGGCGCGTGGATCGAGAGCGCGACGTCGGCCTCCCGTGCGGCCTCGCCGAGCCGCTCGGCCCACACGTAGTCCATCCAGAAGCCGCCGGCGAAGCCGATCTCGCACGCGTCGTAGCCGGCCCCGAGCAGCAGCTCGATCGCCTGCTCGGGCGTCTCGCGGGACGGAATCCCGGCCGGTCCGTAGCGAAGTCTCGTCGACACGTCTCCTCGTATCTTGCCGTCCGACGCGTTTTCTACCTTGTTCGCATGGCAAATCGACCATCGCGAATCGACCTCCTCGAGCTCGACATCGACCTCCGTCTCGCCGACCTCTGGCGCGAGGCGTCGACGATCGGCGAGTGGAACCTCGAGGTGGTCGCGGCGTTCATGCGCGCGGCGTACGGCAAGGGCTACTGCGATGCCCTCACCGAGGACGATCCGGGCAGCCTCTGCCAGGATCACGGGTACCGGATCCCGGCGCGGCGCCCCATGCCCGCCGAGCGCTAGAGGCTCGGTAGACTGGAGCCGTGGCACGTAGGCGCAGTCCCGCGCGGCTCGTGGTCGCGCTTTCGGTCGCGGCCCTCCTCGCAGTCTTCCTGCTCTACACCTCGATCGCGGGAAGCGCGACGGCGTCGCTCAAGCCGAGCCAGCTGCGCGGCCACGACGGCCGCGTCTCGCTCGTCGGCAAGGTCGTCGGCCGTGTCGCGGGCGACTCCCACGCGGGCGGGATGCGGTTCCGCGTGCAGGACATCGACGGCAGCGCCGGCGTCCCGGTCGTCTACACCGGCTCCGTGCCCGATCTCTTCCGGACCGGTCGCGACGTCGTCGTCGACGGCCGCTACCGCGCCGGGGAGTTCGTCGCGGTGCCGGGCACGCTCGTGACGAAGTGCCCGTCGAAGTACGCGCCCTCGAAGAAGTACTAGCCCTTGGCCGATCTCGGGAGAGCCGCGCTCGTCGTCACGCTCGGGCTGGTGCTGTACGCCGCGGTCGCGGGCGCGTATGCGGCCGCGAGGCGCCGCCGCCGGCTCGCCGCGTCGGCGCAGAACGCGCTCGTCGCCGCCTTCGGCTCGACCGCCGTCGCCGCCGCCGTGCTCGCCGCCGCGCTCCTGCGGCACGACTTCTCGTTCCAGTACGTCGCCGACCACACGAGCCGGCACCTGCCGGCGGTCTACACCCTCAGCGCGTTCTGGGGCGGCCAGGCCGGCTCGCTGCTCTTGTGGCTGCTCGTCCTCGCCGGCTACAGCGCCGCCGCCGTCCTGCTGAACCGCCGTGGCGCGCGCGACCTCGTCGTCTGGGTCGTCCCGGTGCTCGCCGGGATCGCGAGCTTCTTCGCCTTCCTGCTCGTCGCCGTCGCGAGCCCGTTCGTGACGCAGACGCCCGTGCTCGACGGCGCCGGGCTGACGCCGAGCCTCCAGAACCCGTACATGGTGGCGCACCCGCCGATGCTCTACCTCGGCTATGTCGGCCTCTCCGTCCCGTTCGCGTTCGCGATGGGCGCGCTCCTCTCGCGGCGCACCGACGAGCGCTGGATCGTCGCGACCCGGCGCTGGACGCTCTCCGCGTGGGCCTTCCTCGGGATCGGGCAGCTGCTCGGCTCGCACTGGGCCTACGTCGAGGTCGGCTGGGGCGGCTACTACGCCTGGGACCCGGTCGAGAACGCGGCGCTGATGCCGTGGCTCGCGGCGACCGCCTTCCTCCACTCGGTGATGATCCAGGAGAAGAAGGGGATGCTGAAGGTCTGGAACATGCTCCTCGTAGTGCTGGCATTCTGCCTCTCGATCTTCGGCACGTTCCTGACGCGATCCGGCGTGATCCAGTCGATCCACTCGTTCACGCAGAGCTCGATCGGGCCGTGGTTCCTCGGGTTCATCTGCGTCGTCACCGCGGCGTCGATCGGGCTCGTGCTGCTGCGGCTGCCGCTCCTCCAGGCGAAGACGAGGCTCGAGTCGCCGATCTCCCGCGAGGCGACGTTCCTCTACAACAACCTCCTGCTCGTCGCCCTGTGCCTGACGATCCTCTGGGGCGTCGCCTTCCCGATCCTGTCGCAGGCCGTCCGCGGCGAGACGCTGACGATCGGGAAGCCGTACTACGACTTCTTCCTGCGCGCCTTCGGCCTCCCACTGCTGCTGCTGATGGCGATCGGGCCGCTCGTCGCGTGGCGCCGCTCCTCGGGCCGCGCGCTGCTGCGGGCGGTTGCGGTGCCGGGAACGATCGCCGTCGTCGTCGGGGCCGTGCTCGTCGCGCTCGGGGCCGGCTCCTCGCGCCCGGGCCTCGTCGCCTACACCTTCTCGGCGTTCGTGCTCGCCTCGATCGGCGTCGAGTTCTGGCGCGGCACCAGGGCGCTCGGCTCGTTCACCCAGCTCGTCTCGCGGAACCGGCGCCGCTACGGCGGCTACGTCGTCCACGCCTCCGTCGTCTGTCTCGCGATCGGCGTCGCCGGCTCGAGCGCGTACGGCTCGACGCGCGAGCAGAAGCTCCGGCCGGGGGAGACGCTCTCGATCGCGCGCTACCACGTCACGTACACGGGGCTCGAGCGGCGGCAGGCGGCGAACGCGACCGAGGTGCGGGCGAAGCTCGTCGCGAACGGCCACGCGATGACCGCCGGCAAGAACATCTACCCCGCCGAGCAGACCACCTCGAACGAGGTCGGGATCCGCACCGACTGGCTGCGCGGGGAGGACCTGTACGTGATCGCCGACCAGATCGACCCGAACGGCACCGTCTACTTCAAGGTGCTCGTGAAGCCGCTCGTGAACCTGATCTGGCTCGCCGGCTTCGTCTTCGTGCTCGGCTCGCTGATCGCGCTCTGGCCGGACGCGCGCGAGCAGCGACGCCTCGCGGAGCGCTACGCGGACGCGGCCGTGCCCGCCCGCGCATGACGCTCGCGCTTGCGGCCGCGGCGTTGCTCGCCGTCGGCTGCGTCCTCTTCGTCGCGCGGCCGTTCCTGCGCGAGCCCGCGCCGGAGGCCGACACGCTCGACGAGCCGGACGCGGCGGAGCAGCGCCGGCTGGCGCTCGCCGAGGAGCGGGACCGGGCGCTTGCGGCGCTGAAGGAGGTCGAGTTCGACCACCGCACGGGCAAGATCACCGACGACGACTACCGGGCCGCCGTCGGGCCGCTCAGGCGGGCCGCGGCCGAGGCGCTCCGCGCCGCCGACGGTGTACCGTCCCGCCAGCGACCCGAGGAGGACACGATGGAGCCACCGCAGCACCCGATCGTTCCCGAGCCCGCGCCGCCGCCCGACGAGGGCACTCCGCCGGAGCCCGTCCCTGTTCCCGAGCCCTATCCGCCCGACGAGATCCTCCCGCCGCAGTAGCGCGCGGGCAGGGACGGCCGCCCCGGGCGCGAAAATCCACTGGATGAGCCGTTGGCTCCCTCTCGCCCTGCTCGGCGCCCTGATCCTCGTCGGCCCCGCCGCCGGCGGGGACATCCACGCCCGCAAGCACTCGGTCGATGCGCGGATCTCGTCACTGAACGACCGGCTCGCGAGCCAGAAGCAGCGCGAGGGCGCACTCCGCTCCGAGATCGCCGGCGTCACCGTCCGCATCCGGAGCCTGCAGGGCCGGGTCGGCGACGTCTCGGCGCGGCTCGACACGCTGGAGCAGGACCTGCGGCTGCACGAGGAGCGCCTCGCGAAGCTGACCGCGCTCTACGACCTCGAGACGCAGCGGCTCCTGTTCCTGCGGCGCCAGTACGCGGCGTCCGTCGAGCGGCTCGGCAACCGGCTCGTCGACATCTACGAGTCCGACGGCCAGGACACCCTTGCCGTCGTGCTCTCGTCGGCGAGCTTCCAGGACGTCCTCGACCAGATCGACTACCTCCGCCGGATCGCCGACCAGGACAAGCAGATCGCGCACGAGGTGGGCAAGGCGCGGAACGCGGTCCGCGCCGCGCGGGCGCGAACGCAGAGCACGAAGGCGGTCGTGGCGACGGAGACGCAGGTCGTCGCGGCGCGGACGTCTCAGACCCGCGGCGTGCGCGACCAGCTCGTCGCGAGCCGGAACGATCTCTCCAGCGCGCGCAGTCACAAGCTCGTCAGCCTGAGCTCCTTGAATTCCCGAGAGCGGGCGGAGGCCGAGGAGCTGGACGCGCTGAGAGCCTCGAGCTCGTCGCTCGCCGCTCAGATCCAGGCAGCACAGGCCGCCGCCGCGGCGAAGTCGTCCGCTCCTTCGAGCTCGCCGACGGAGACGCCGCCCGTTTCACCGTCCGGCGGTTTCATCTGGCCCGCTTCGGGCCCTGTCACGAGTTGCTTCTGCCTGCGCTGGGGACGCATGCACGAGGGAATCGACATCGGCGCGCCGATGGGAGCGCCGATCGTCGCATCCGCCGCGGGAACGGTGATCGTCGCCGCCTACGACGGCGGCTACGGGAACCTTGTAGTGATCGACCACGGCGGTGGAATCGCGACCGCGTACGCGCACCAGTCGAGCATCGCGGTCTCCGTCGGCCAGCAGGTCTCCCAGGGCGAGACCATCGGCTACGTCGGCTCCACCGGGCATTCCACCGGTCCGCACCTCCATTTCGAGGTACGCGTGAACGGCACCCCGGTCGACCCGCTCGGCTACCTGTAGCGCAGACCGTACCCAGGTCAGGCACTTCTCCGTTTATCATTTAGAAACGGTAAGACGCTCGCGCGCTTACCACCAGGTCGTCTCCCGACGACGCCGGCCGCCTCCCCCGAGGCGGCCGGTGACTTTCTAGGATGGTTGATCGGAAATTGGCGCTCCTAGCGGGGCCACCAGCCGCGGCCGCGGGAATTTCCGATCAGGCATCTAGAGCCCGAACGTCTGCCCGATCAGGAACAGGTTCAGCGCGACGATCAGTCCGGCGACGCCGAAGGCCGCGGCCGTCGTCGCGCGGTGGTTCACGAGCGCGCCCATCAGATCCTTGCGCGCGGTGAAGATCACGAGCGGGATCAGCGCGAACGGGATCCCGAAGCTGAGCACGACCTGGCTGATCACGAGCGTGCGCGACGGGTCGACGCCGATCCCGATCACGACGAAGGCCGGGATCATCGTCACGGCGCGGCGGACGAAGATCGGAATCTGCCGCTTGATGAACCCCTGCATCACGATCTGGCCTGCGAGTGTGCCGACCGCGGAGCTCGAGAGCCCCGAGCAGAGCAGGGCAAGCGCGAAGAGGACGCTCGACGTGCCGCCGAGGATCGGCTCCAGCGTCTTGTGCGCCCCCTCGAGCGAGTCGACGTTCGTCAGGCCGCTCTTGAAGAAGACGCTCGCCGCCATCACGAGCATCGCCATGTTGATCAGCCCCGCGAGCGTCATCGCGACGACGACGTCGATCCGCGTGTACCGCATCAGCCGCCGCGCCTCGGCGTCGCTCTCGGGGACGATCCGGTTCTGCATCAGGGCCGAGTGCAGGTAGATCACGTGCGGCATCACTGTCGCGCCGAGGATCCCGACGGCGAGGAGCACCGACTCGTTGCCGTGGAACTCGGGGAGCACCGCGTGCTTTCCGACGGTGCCGAGCGGCGGGTTCGCGAAGAAGAGCTCGGCGAGGTAGCAGAAGCCGATCACGCCGACGATCGCGGCGATCATCGCCTCCAGCGGCCGGAAGCCCCAGCGCTGGAGGCCGAGGATCGCGAACGCCGCGACGCCGGTGAGCACCGCCGCGGGGAAGAGCGCGATCCCGAGCAGGAGGTGGAAGCCGATCGCTGCGCCGAGGAACTCGGCGAGGTCGGTCGCCATCGCGATCGCCTCGGCCTGGATCCAGAGCCCGAACGAGACGCGGCTCGAGAAGCGTTCGCGGCAGACCTCGGGCAGGTTGCGCCCGGTGGCGATGCCGAGCTTCGCCGACAGCATCTGGATCAGCATCGCCATCAGGTTCGAGACGACGATCACCCAGACGAGCGTGTACCCGAACTTCGAGCCGGCGGCGATGTTCGTGGCGAAGTTGCCCGGGTCGATGTAGGCGACGCAGGCGATGAACGCCGGCCCCAGGAACGGGAGCAGCCTGAACTTCCGCTTGCCACTGAGGATCCCCTCGCCCTTGCCGTGCGGGCGGACGAAGGCGCCTGTCCGCGTCCGCATCATCTCGATTTTTAGTCTAGCCTAAACTTTGCCGCGAACGACGTGCAGGTCGGGCAGGTTGCGCCAGCGCTCGTCCAGGTCGAAGCCGTAGCCGACGAAGAACTCGTCGGGGATCGTGAAGCCGACGTACCGCACCGGCAGGTCCTCGACGAGGCGCCGGTAGGGCCGGTCGAAGAGCGCGACCGCGTGGAGCGAGGCCGGCGAGCGGAGCGCGAACGTCCTCACGAGGTAGTGCAGCGTCAGGCCGGTGTCGACGACCTCGTCGACGAGGATCACGTCACGGCCCTCGATCTCGGCGTCGAGGTCCTTGAGGAACCGCACCTGCGCGTGGCCTCCGGTCGACGCGCCGTCGTAGCCCGCGAGCTCGACGAAGTCGACGTGGTGGAGGATCGGGATCGAGCGCGAGAGGTCGGCGAGGAAGGTGATGCTCGCCTTCAGCGACCCGACGAGGAGCGGCTCGCGGCCCTCGTAGTCGCGTGCGATCTCCGCGCCGAGCTCCTCCACGCGCACGCGAAGCTCGTCCGCGTCGAGGTAGATCTCGCCGATGCGCTCGTCGGTGACTATGAGGCGAGCCGGTAGCGCTGGGCGAGCTGCTCGAGGTCGCGCTTGTAGAACAGCTTGATCCGGATCTCCGGGTGCAGCCGGCGCAGCTTTCGGAGCTTCCGGTTCTTGCGGGTGACGAGGGACTGCTTCATCACCGTGACCTCGAAGTACATGTCCTGCTCGGGCAGGTAGAAGTCGGGCGTGAACGCCTCGACGACGCGGCCGTCCTCGTCGGCCTCGAGCACGAACGTGCGCGGCTCGTACATCCACGGGACGCCGTAGTAGTCGAGGATCTTGGCGTACTCGAGCTCCGCCTCGTTCATGAACCGGGGCGGTTCGTCGCCGCAATATGCCTGGAAATCAGGAATTTCGACGGGCACTGACCACCACGGTAGCAATGGCCTCGGATGTCCCGGACTAAACTTGGTCGCATGCCGGGCGGCCCAGAAGGTCCCTTCGTGATCGCCCACATCTCAGACCTCCACTGCGGCGGCCCGCACTTCCTGCCGAACCTGCTCGAGCGGGCGATCACCGAGATCAACGACCTGAAGCCCGACATCGTCGTCTGCTCGGGCGACCTGACCACGTTCGGCTTCAAGGAGGAGTACGCGCAGGCGAAGACGTTCCTCGACGCCCTCGAGTGCAAGGAGTTCGTCGTGATCCCCGGCAACCACGACTCGCGCAACGTCGGCTACGTCCACTTCGAGCGGCTGTTCGGGCCGCGGAACTCGGTCCGGCGCGTCGGCGGCGTCTCGGTCGTGGCGGTCGACTCGACCGAGCCGGACCTCGACCACGGCCAGATCGGGCGCGGCCGGTACGCCTGGATCGAGGAGCAGTTTGCGGCGCCCGCCGACTTCCGGGTGTTCGTCTGTCATCACCACCTGCTCCCGATCCCGGGGACGGGCCGCGAGCGGAACGTGATCTACGACGCCGGCGACACGATCGAGTGCCTCCAGCGCGCGAACGTCCAACTCGTCCTCTCGGGGCACAAGCACGTCCCGTACGCCTGGAAGCTCGAAAATCTGTTCGTCGTCAACACGGGCACCGTCTCGTCGCTGCGGCTCCGCGGCAACACGCGGCCCTGTTACAACGTCGTCGAGATCTCCGGCCCGCACGTGGATATCTGGCGCCGCTACCCGTTTCACGGCCAGGAGAAGATCATCCAGTTCTCGACCGACACGCTGGCGTACGAGAAGTACACCGCGCGGATCGAGGGCGAGGTGACCACCCGCTGAGAGCCCTGGCTCTGATCGACGGGGAGCACTATGCGCCGGTCGTGCGAGACGCGCTGGCAGAGCTGCCCTACGACTTCGTGGCGGCGCTCCTCGTCGGCGGGACGGAGAAGCTGCGCGGGGGAGACGACTACGGCGTGCCGCTCGTCGAGAGCCTCGAGGGCGGGTACGACGTCGTCGTCGACCTCTCGGACGAGCCGGTGCTCGGGCCGCGCGAGCGGTTCCGCTGGGTGAGCCGCGCGCTGGCGCTCGGGCTCCCGTACGTGGGGGCGGATTTTCGTTTCGACCCGCCCGCGCGCGAGCCGTTCGCGCTGCCGTCGATCGCCGTGATCGGCACCGGCAAGCGCGTCGGCAAGACTGCGGTGACCGGACACGTGGCGCGCCTCTTCGCGGGCGACCGGAAGGTCGTCGTCGTCGCGATGGGCCGCGGTGGGCCGCGCGAGCCCGTCCTCGTGGAGGAGCCGCCCGACGCGGCGCGGCTCGTCGAGCTGTCGCGGGCGGGCGAGCACGCGGCCTCGGACTACCTCGAGACGGCGGCGCTCGCGGGCGTCGTCACGGTCGGCTGCCGCCGCTGCGGGGGCGGGCTCGCGGGCGCGGTCGCGACGTCCAACGTCGCCGCCGGTGCCGCGCTCGCAGCCGCGCAGTCGCCCGACCTCGTCGTCTTCGACGGCTCCGGCGCCGCGATCCCGCCGGTCGCCACCACGAAGACGGTGCTCGTCGCCGACGCGCGCGCCGGCCTCGACTACCTGAACGCCTACCGCGCGGCGATCGCCGACCTCGTCGTGGCGACGATGGCCGAGGACGGGATCGGCGAGCTCGCGGAGCTCGACCGGCCGGTCGTGCCGGTGACGCTTCGGCTGCGGCCGGTGACGCCGGTCGCAGGCCGCCGCGTCGCCGTCTTCACCACGGGCGCGGGGCCGGTCGACCACCTCGACGCCGACGTCGTCGCGGTCTCGCGAAACCTCGCGAACCGGCCGGCTCTCCGGGAGGACCTCGCCGGGATCGACGCCGACGTCTACGTCGTCGAGCTGAAGGCGGCAGCGATCGACGTCGTCGCGGAGGCGGCGCTCGAGCGCGGGGTGGAGCTGGTGCTCGCAGACAACGAGGTCGTGTCGCTCGACGCCCTCCTCGACGACGAGCTGCGGAAGCTCGTGTGACCGAGCCGCGCCACAGCGAGCCGCTGCCCCTCGGCGAGGAGGACGGCCTCCCGTACTCGAAGGGACTGATGGCGCGCGCGCTGATCGCGGCCGGCTGCACGGCCGAGCGCGCGTACGAGCTCGCGCGGCGAATCGAGCTCGACCTGGCCGAGCGCGACGTACGCGTCGCCGACCTCGACCGTGTGCAGGAGCTCGCCGTCGACGTGCTCGGCCGGGAGGAGGGAGAGCGGGCCGTCCGGCGCCTCCGCCGCTACCGCGAGCTCCAGCTGCTCGACCTGCCGATCATCCTGCTCGTCGGCGGGGCGACCGGGACGGGCAAGTCGAAGGTCGCGACCGAGGCGGCGCACCGGCTCGGGATCACCCGCGTCACCTCGACCGACTTCGTCCGCCAGACGATGCGCGCGTTCTTCTCCGAGGAGGTCATGCCCGCGCTCCACTATTCGAGCTTCGAGGCCGCCCCGGCGGCGCCGGACGCGGAGAACCCGACCGTCGCCGGCTTCCTCGACCAGACGCGCGACGTGCTCGTCGGCGTCCAGGCGGCGATCGACCGCGCCCTGCACGAGGGCTGGTCGATGGTGCTCGAGGGCGTCCATCTCGTGCCGGGGATGGTCCCGACCGCGATCGAGGGCGCGCTCGTCGTCCACTGCCTGCTCGCGGTCGAGAACGAGGAGCTGCACGCGACCCATTTCTGGATCCGCGACGCGGCGAGCGGCGGGATGCGGCCGGTCGACAAGTACGTCTCGCAGCTCGACGAGATCCGGCAGGTTCAGGACTACCTCGTCGAGCGGGCTCGACGGCTGGGCGTGCCCGTCGTGGAGAATCGGGACATGGACGACTGCGTGGGCACGGTGATGGAGCTCGTGCTCGCGAGCGCCGAGGCGCTGTGAACGACACGATCCACGAGGGCCTCTGCCTCTGCGAGAGCTACGCGCGCGTGACCGAGGCGTCCGCGCTGGCGAGCGCGCGCTGGCTCGGGCGCGCCGACCAGGAGGCCGCCGAGAGGGCCGCGTTCACGGGCGCGCGCGAGGCGCTCGACCGGCTCCCGATCAGCGGCCGGATCGTGATCGGCGCGCCCGAGGACAGCGAGCATCTCGCCGTCGGCGCGACCGTGGGCGCAGGCGGCGACGAGGTCGACCTGGCGCTCGACCCGCTCGAGGGCCGCGGTGTCGTCGCCCGTGGGGGCAACAACGCGATCTCGATGATCGCGGTCGGCTCGACCGGCTCGCTGCCGACCCTGCCCGACATGTACATGCGCAAGATGGCCGTCGGCCCGGTCCCCCGCGGCAAGATCTCGCTCTCCCTGCCGGTCGCCGACAACATCCGCGCGATTGCAGACGCGTTCGGGCGGATGACCGGCGACATCACGACGATCGTGCTGGATCGTCCGCGCCACCACGACCTGATCGAGGAGATCCGCTCCTCCGGCGCCCGGATCAAGCTGATCCAGGACGGCGATGTCACCTCGTCGATCTCGGCCGCGATCCGCGGGACGAACGACCACCTCGCCGTCGGGATCGGCGGCACGCGGCAGGCCGTGCTCGCCGCGGCGGCCCTCCGCTGCCTCGGCGGCGAGCTCCAGGCGCAGCTCTGGCCGACGACGCGCGGCGAGATCGAAGACGCGCACGCGCACGGTATCGAGGACATCGAGCAGGTCTTCACGATCGACGACCTTGCGCCGCAGGAGGTGATCGTCGCGGCGACCGGCGTCTCGAGCGGCGACCTGCTCCGCGGCGTCCGTTACCTCGCCGACAGCGCCCGGACCCATTCGCTCGTCATGTGCACGCGGTGCAACTGGGTGCGCTTCGTCGACGGCATCCACTTCTTCGCGCGCGAGCGGCGTGAGGAAGTCCGTCTCCCGGGCCTCTAGGAGGGATTGGCGAAGCGCACGGACCCACGCCGCTGACGGGTACGATCGAACGATGCCGACGAAGAACGAAGTCGTGGAGGCCCTGCGGACGGTCGAGGATCCGGAGCTCGGGATGGACATCGTCGAGCTCGGGCTCTTCTACGACGCCGAGATCGAGGGCTCCAAGGTCAAGGTGATCCACAGCCTCACGTCGATGGGCTGCCCGGCCGGGCCGATGATCCAGGAGGACATCGCCCGCGCGGTGCGCGAGATCCCGGACGTCGAGGACGTGGAGGTCGACCTGACCTGGGACCCGCCGTGGACGCCGGAGCGGATGTCCGACGACGCCAAGTTCATCCTCGGCTTCGGCTAGGCCGGGACGAGCTCGACGACGAGGGCGCGGGCGCGCGCCGCTGCCGGGACCACGCCCTTGCGCTCGTACAGCTCGAGCGCCTGCTCGGCGTAGGGCGCCGCGTCGCTGCGGCGGTCGGCGATCATCAGCACCTGGACCAGGTCCATCAGCGCGTCGCCGTGGCTGCGGAGGTCGTCGGTCCCGGCCGCGATCGTCGCGGCATGCCGGGCGAGGCTCTCGGCGGCCTCGTACTCGCCACGGTGGGCGAGGGCCTTCGCCCGGGCGGAGCGCCAGAGCAGCTGGGAGACGAAGTCGTCGGTGGCGGCCGCACCAGCGCTGATCTCGGCGAACTCCTCCGCCTCGTCGAGCCGGTCGAGCCGTTCGAGCGCGTGCGCCAGGAGGGCCGCGACGGTGCCGACGAAATGGCGGTCGCCGGTGCGCTGGAGGTCCTCATAGCCCGCACGGAGCGCCTGCTCGGCCGCAGCGGGCTCGCCCGCGACCAGCTCGACGAGGCCGACGATCTGCGAGTGGCGCGAGAGGGCGTAGCCGAGCCCGAGCTCTTCGAGCATGCGCCGACCCTTCGCGACGAGCGTGCGGGCGCGGTCGAAGTCGGCGCGCATCGCGTGCAGCGCCGCCAGCTTCATCAGGCAGGAGGCCTCCTCGACCAGATTGCCCTTGATCCGCTCGAGGATCTCGTCGCAGCGCCGGATCCCGTCGTCCACGCGCATCGGGCCCCACAGCGTCGCGGAGGCGATGCCCGACAGGATCCCGTCCTCTTTCGGCTTGTTGCCGATCCGCTGCGCGTAGACCAGCGCCCGGTCGAGCAGCCGCTCGGCGGCCGCGATCTGGTGGCCGCGCACCTCGACGTAGGCCAGGAGCTGGTAGGCCTCCGCCAGACCCAGCTCGTTGCCGGTGCGCTCGAACAGCGGGATCGCCCGCTCGGCCGCCTCGCGCGACGCGTCCGAGGATCCTTCCGGGTCGGTGTTCGTCCGCAGCCTGCAGCGGCGGAGCTGTGCGCGTGCCTCGAGCCCGCTGTCGCCGACGGCCGCCGCGATCTCGATCGTCTCGTCGAGCAGCCGCACGGCGCGCTTCAGCCTGCCCACCTCCGCGAACGCGTAGGAGAGGTCGAGCGATGCTTCGAGGCGCGCCGGAGCCTCGCGCGGCAGGAGCTCGACCGCGCGCTCGAGCAGGTTCGCGGCCGCGGGGGAGTCGAACCGCGCGAACGCCCGCCGTCCAGCGGCCGCGAGCCGCTCCGCCGCGGCGGTCGCGAGGGCCACGGTGCGCTCGTCGTCGACGCCGAGCTCGCTCCGATAGCGCGAGGCCTGCTCGAGGTGGTAGCCGACGATCTCGTCCTGGTCGGCCGACCGCTCCGCCGTGGCGTCCTCGAGCCAGTCGACGAAGCGCTCGTGGAGCGTCGAGCGCGATTCCTTCGGCAAAGCCTGGTAGGCGCAGTCGCAGATCAGGATGTGGCGGAAGCGGAACTCGTCCTCGCCGGTGAGCGTCGGCGGCTCCGGTCGGATCAGCTCCTTCCGCACGAGTGTCTGGAGGGCGTCGTCGACCTCGGTCCCGGTGAGCGCGGCGACGGCCCCGCGCCAGAAGACCTTGCCGATCACCGAGGCGCTCTCGACGACCGCGCGCTCCCCGGTGGTCAGCCGGTCGAGCCGCGCTGCGAGCAGCGCCTGGATCGTCGGCGGCACGCTGATCGAGGAGAGGTCGCCGGCCGGAACCCAGTGCCCTCCCTCCTGGCGCAGCAGGTCGTCGTCGATCAGCATCCCGATCATCTCCTCGACGAAGAGCGGGTTGCCGCCCGCCGACTCGGCGATCCGCATGCCGAGCTCGACCGGGATCTCGGAGCGGCCGAGTAGGTTCGCCATCAGCTCCCCGCAGTCGCTGTCCGAGAGCGGCCCGAGCGAGATCGCGGTCGCGTTGAGCTTGCCGCCGCCCCAGGAGGGACGCGCGTCGAGGAGCTCCGCACGGGAGAGGCACAGGATCATGATCGGCGCGTCCCGGCTCCAGTCGGCGAGGTGCTCGATCAGGTCGAGCATCGTCGGCTCCGCCCAGTGGATGTCCTCGAAGACGACGACGAGCGGCTGCTCGCGTGCGAGCGACTCGAACAGCTTCCGCGCTGCCCAGAAGGTCTCCTCGGCGGCGGCCGGGTCGCCGCCGAGCCCGATCGACGCCGCGATCCGGTCGACGATGACCGGCGCATCCTCGCCGTCCGCGAGCAGCTCCGCGATCCGGTTCCGCTTCTCCTCGAGCGTGAGGCCGTCCCGCAGCTTCGCAACGTCGCGGACGATCTCGTCGAGCGGCCAGAATGTGATCCCCTCGCCGTAGGGCAGGCAGCGGCCTCGCACCCAGCGCGCCCGACCCTCGAGCGAGTCGAGGAACTCGGAGGCGAGGCGCGTCTTGCCGACGCCCGCTGCGCCGAGGACCGTGAAGAGGTGGCAGGTCCGCTCGCGCTCCGAGCGCTCGAACGCGTGGTTCAAGATCGTCAGCTCGAAGCTCCGTCCGACGATCGGTGAGTCGAGGCGCCGCGCGACCCCCGGGGCGCCCTCGATCACCGCGAGCAGCCGCCACGCCAGCACGGGGTTCGCCTTGCCCTTCAGCTCGAGCGGCTCGACGGGCTCGACGGCCACGGCATCGCGGACGAGCCGGAGCGTCGCGTCGCCGATCAGGATCTCGCCCGTCCGTGCGGTCTGCTCGAGCCGCTTGGCGACGTTCACGCAGTCGCCGGTGACGATGCCGTGGCCGGTTGAGGAGTCGCCCGCGACGACCTCGCCCGTGTTCACGCCCGTGCGAACGCCGAGATCGACCCCCCAGTCGTGCTGGAGCTCCACGTTCAGCGCGGCCATCGACCCGCGCAGGTCTGCCGCCGCCCTGACCGCGCGGAGCGCGTCGTCCTCGTGCACCGTCGGGCTGCCGAAGACGGCCATCACGGAGTCGCCGATGAACTTCTCGACCGTCCCGCCGTGGCGCTTCAGCACCTCCGAGGTCGCCTCGAAATAGCGGGACATCACGCGGCGGACGGCCTCGGGGTCGAGCCGCTCCCCGAGGCTCGTCGAGCCCGCGATGTCGGTGAAGACGACGGTGACGGTCTTCCGCACCTCGCGGACGTCCGCGGTCGGCCCGAGCGAATGCCCGCAGGCCGAGCAGAACCGCGCGTCAGCGGGGCTTTCGTGTCCGCAACTCGCACAGACGGCCATCAGCCGAGTGTACGACGGTCCGTCGCGTCAGACGAGCGACTCGCTGCCACGGAACACGATCAGGCGCTCCGTCTGGTCGTGCGTCTCCTGCGAGTGGTTCGTCGTGAACTCGATGTGCCGGAACTGGACGCCCGGGAGCTCGCCGTCGTGGTGGAGCGTGTACTCGCTCTTCGCGTGGGCCGTGTACGGGCCGTCGCTCGTCGGGTAGACGACGGTGAACGTGCTCCGGATGCGGCCCGGGCCCGCGGGGATGAACGTCTCGACGATCGGCTCGATCGGGCCGAGCTCGGTCGCCCGGATCCCCTCGCCCTCGACGCGGAAGTCGCCGACGACGCGGTCCTCGCAGTACTCGACCCTGTGGAACGACTCCATCACGCCGCCGTCCTGGAACCTGAGCCGGCGCTTGTACTCGTACGAGAACGGCTCGCGCTTGAACAGGTCGGTCGTCCCGTCGAGGTACATGCTGAACGTCGGGAAGCCCATCACGCCGGGCACGTCCATCAGCCCCATCGGAAACGTGACGGCCGTCGGGTTCACGTTCAGCACCTGGTGGATCACGCCCGCGAAAGGCTGACCCTCGCCGCCGCCCACGAGCTTGAAGCGCTCGCCGTTGATCGAGCCGTACATCGTCGTCTCGATCGCGAGACGCTCCGGAATTTCTTTCATGTGTCCTCCTTCAGGTCGACGAGGGTCGAATTTACTCCTGTCACCGCATAAGGTCTAGCCATGGCCGTTCGGAGGGTGTTCGGCGACGAGACGTGGCGGCTCGCGACCGAGGGAGAGAGTGAAGCGCTGTACCGCGCCGCGGCGGCGCTCGAGGCCGTGCCCGGCGACCGGGACTACGACAGCCACCGCGCCCGGGCGTTCGCGCTCGCGGTCGAGGGCAAGGTCGACGAGGCGCGCGACGAGCTGAACGAGGGGTGGACCGAGGACTGGCCGTTTCCGGCGGCGTACGCGGCCGACATCGCGCGGGTCTGGTACCTCGCGGGCGACTACGGGCACTCGCTCGACGCCCTCCACCTCGCGGTGCGGGGTGCGGACCGCGTCGACGGCGCGTTGCCGGCGCTCGCGCGGGCGTGCGTGGCGCGGGCGCCGAGGCTGCTGCCGCGCGCGCTGAAGGTCGCGCTCGCCGGGGGGACGCCCACCCAGCGGCTGAAGGCCGCCGCAGGCGTCGTCCGCGCCCGGTTCTAACCCGGGATCCGGAGGACGATCTTGCCGAGCTGGTCGCCGGCCTCGAGCCGCTCATGGGCGGACCGCGCCTCGGAGAGCGGGTAGGTCTCGTCGACGATCGGTGTCGCGCGCCCGCTCCGGATCAGCTCGTAGGCGCCCTCGAAGTCGGCCTTCGCGCCCATCGTCGAGCCGTAGACCGTCAGCTGCTTCCACCAGATGCGGTGGAGCTGCGCGGGCGGGTTCGGGCCGCTCGTGGCGCCGCAGACGGTGATGCGGCCGCCGGGCTTTACGACCGCAAGGCTCGTTTTCCAGGTCGCCTCGCCGACGTGCTCGACCACGATGTCGACGCCTTCGCCGGTGAGCGCCTTCACCTCGGCGGCGACGTCCGCGGTCGCGTGGTTGATCGCGGCGTCCGCGCCGAGCTCGCGCGCGCGAGCGAGCTTCTCCTCGCTCGACGAGGTGACGATCGTGCGCGCGCCGAGCGCCTTCGCGATCTCGAATCCGGCCGTCGAAACGCCCGAGCCGATCCCCCAGAGCAGCACCCATTCGCCCGCCTTGAGCTGCGCCTTCGTGACGAGCATCCGGTAGGCGGTCTCGAAGACGAGCGGGAACGCGGCGGCGACCTCGAACGAGATGCCGTCGTCGAGCGGGAAGACGTTCGCGCGCGGGACGGCGATCAGCTCCGCGTGCGTGCCGTCGGTATGCTCGCCGACGACGGAGATCGTCTCGCCGTGCTCGAGCCCGGGGTTGATCACGACGCGGTCGCCCGGCGCGAAGCCGGGGCCCGAGACGACGACCCCGGCGCCGTCCGCGCCGAGGATGCGCGGCTTCGGCACCGACGGGAGCCCCTTGCGGATCCAGAGGTCGAGGTGGTTGAGCGACGCCGCCCGCAGCTCGATCAGAACGTCGTCCGGCCCCGGGTCCGGGTCGGGCGCGTCCTCGTACCGGAGCACCTCCGGCCCGCCGTCCTCGTGGATCCGGATCGCCTTCACGAGCCGCGATCCTAACGGTCATGTCCGGGGTCAGACCCCGGACATGACCATCTTCTTCGACGACGACGATCGGCGGTTCTTCCTCGGCCTGCTCGCTTTGACGGTGCGGCGCCAGGCGTGGGGTCTCGATGCCTATTGCCTGATGACCAACCACTTTCACCTGGTAATCGGGACGCCGCAGGCGAACATCTCGGCCGGGATGCAGCGTCTCTCCGGGATCTACGGCCAGCGGTTCAATGAGCGGCACCAACGTTTTGGTCATGTCTTCCAAGGGCGGTTCGGCTCGACGATGATCGAGTCGGACGAGTACCTCGCGGAGGCGCGCGCCTACGTCCGCGACAACCCGGTCCGGGCCGGCCTTTGCGCTCGGGCCGAGGATTGGCCGTGGAGCGGGGGACGTGTCCTGACGGGGCACGGCCGGGGTCTGACCCCGGACAGGGCTCGTTAGGACGACTTCCTTTGCAGGCACAATGCGGCGCATGACGGCTGCCGAGCTCAGGGAGATCGCGGCGGAGCTTGGGATCGACGTCGCGGGCGCGGCTCCGGCCGAGCCGTACGAGGGGACGGAGCGGGACATCCGCGAGCGTCGCGCACGCGGGCTCTTCGCGGACATGCGGTTCACGATGGCCCAGCCGGAAACGTCGTGCCACCCGGAGACGCTGCTGCCCGGCGCACGGACGGTCGTCTCCGCCGCGCTCTGCTACTACGCGCCGGGGCCCGAGCCGGGAGCGGGACAGGGGCGCCTCGCGCGCTACACGTGGTCCGACCGATACGCGGAGCTGCGCGAGAAGCTCGACGCGCTCGGGCGGCGGCTCGGCGGCTCGTACCGCGTCCTCGTCGACGCGAACCAGCACGTCGACCGAGAGGGCGCCGCGCGCTCCGGGGTCGGCTTCTACGGCAAGAACACGCTCCTGATCACGCAGCGCCACGGGTCGTGGGTCGTGCTCGGGACGCTCGTCACCGACGTGGAGCTGGAGCCGACCGCGCCCCTAGCGCTCGACTGCGGCGCATGCACGCTCTGCATTGACGCCTGCCCGACAGGCGCGCTGGACGAGCCCGGCGTGCTCGATTCGACGAAGTGCCTCTCCTACTGGACGCAGGCGCCGGGATCGATCCCAGAGGGCTACCGCGAGGCGATCGGGAACTCGGTCTACGGGTGCGACATCTGCCAGGACGTCTGCCCGTGGAACCGCGGCGTCGAAAAGCGGCGCGCCGGCGAGCTGCTCGCCGCGGGCGCGACGCCGCACGTCTCGCTCGTTGCCTGGCTCGAGGCAGAGGGCGAGGAGCTCATCCGAGAGTACGACCGCCTCTACGTGCCCGGGAACGACCCCCGTTACCTCCGCCGGAACGCGCTCGTCGCCCTCGGCAACGCGGGCGGCCCCGAGCACCGCGGGCTCGTCGAGCGCTACGCCGCCGGACAGGACCCGCTGCTCCGCGAGCACGCCGAGTGGGCCCTGGAGCGGCTGGCGTGACCGAGCAGGCCCGCCTCCGCCGGCTCGAGCACTGGATTGCACGCGTTCGGCTCGCGGCGATCCCGTTCGCGATCGCCGAAGTCGGCTTCTTCTCGAGCGGCTACCCACCCGGGTACGAGACCTGGGCTTGGGTGACGACGACCGCCTTCGTCGCCGGGGCGATCGTCGTCTACCGCTGGAACCGCCTCGACCTGTCGTTCCGCACGCAGCGGCTGCTCGGCGTCGCCGCGCTCACGTTCGACGCGGGCGTCGTCGGCGCGTTCACGTTCGTCTACGCCTTTGAGCCGGGCCAGCCGATCAGGCAGCTGCTGTTCCTGCCGGTGATCGAGGCGGCGATGCGCTTCGGCATCCTCGGCGTGGTCGCGCTCTCGTTCGCCCTGCTCCCGGTGCTGATCGGCTCGGAGGAGTTGCGCGCCCATCGCTTCGGTCCGCCGGGCTTCGTCAGCGACCACGTCAGCTTCCCGTTCGGCCTCCAGCTGATCGTCGGGTCGATCGTCGGCCGGCTCGTGCACCGCCTCCAGGCCGAGCGCGCCAACGCCGAGGCGCGGGCGGGCGAGGCGGAAGGCCTGCGGGACGAGCTCGGCCGCCGCGCCGACCTGATCGACGCCGCCAACCGCTGCGCCCGCGCGCTGAGCTCGTCCCTCGACGTCGACGAGGCGGTCGCCGCCTTCATCCGCGAGCTGCGAGGGCTCGTCCCGTTCGACCGCGTCGCGATCGTGCTCGGCGACGCGGGCGAGGCGCGTGTGCTGGCGACCGCGGGCGCCGGCGCCGACACGATCTTCCCGCCGGGCACGGCGGTCGGCCTCACGGGCTCGCTGCTCGCGGAGATCCTCGCGCAGGGGCAGCTCGTGTACCGGGAGGACATGCGGCCGCCGCGGTACGCCGAGGAGAGCGTCTTCCTCGAGCTCGGTCTGCGCTGCCGTGTCGCCGCGCCGCTCCTCGCGGGGGCGAGGGCGATCGGGATGGTCACGTTCGTCCGCGCCGAGCCCGCCTCGTTCACCCCGTCGGAGCTCGAGCTGATCAGCCTGCTCGGGCGCCTGGTCGCGAGCGCAGTCGAGAACATCCGGGCCTACGACAGCGAGCGCCGCACGGTCGAGGAGCTGCGGCGGCTCTCCGCGCTGCGGGCGGACTTCGTCTCGCTCGTCTCGCACGAGCTCCGCAGCCCGATGGCCGCCGTGATCGGCTCTGCGCGCACGCTCCAGACCCGCTGGCGCGACCTCAAACCCGAGCAGCGGGATGCCTTCCTCGCTCTGATCGCGGACGAGACGAGCCGCCTCGCGCTGCTGATCGGCGACGTGCTCGACACGTCCCGGATCGAGGCCGGAACGTTCAGCTACTCGTTTCGCGACGTCGATGTGGGCGAGCTCGTGCGCGAGTCGGTGGCGTCAGCCGGGCTCGGGCAGGACGAGATCGGGTTCGAGGCCGTCGTCGACGAGCCGCTGCCGCGGGTGCGGGGCGATGCCGAGCGGCTGCGCCAGGTGCTCGCGAACCTGATCGAGAACGCGGTCAAATACTCGCCGGCCGGCGAGACGGTCGCCGTTCGCGCAAAGCGGAGGGACGGTCGCGTCGTCGTCGACATCGTCGACCGGGGGCCGGGGATCGCGCGCGAGGATCAGGGCCTGATCTTCGAGAAGTTCGGCCGCGTCGGGGTCGCGGGGAACGCGAAGCCGGGAACCGGGCTGGGCCTGTTCATCGCGCGGTCGATCGCGGAGGCGCACGGTGGGGCGCTCGCGGTCGAGTCGGTCCCCGGGCAGGGCTCGACCTTCACGCTCTCGCTGCCGGTCGAGCCGGTCTAAGAGCTCATTCCAGAATGAAACGCTGTGCCGTCATCTTCACGACGACGACGCGCTACGCCTTTGCCCGCACCCGTTTGAGCTCGCGTTCGAGCGAGCGCGCGCGCTTGGCGACCTCGGTACGCAGATCGGGGGGCCCGACGACGACTGCCTCGCCGCGGAAGGAGAGGATCTCGCCGATCAGCCAGTCGGCGCTGCCGACGGGCTTCTCGGCGACCGCCGAGCCGTTGACGAGCGCGTGCGCGCCTTTCTCGACCTCCCACCGCGCAACTGCCTTCGAGTACCAGATCCTGGCCGTCCGGGCGTCGCGGAGCCCATCCGGGTCGAACGACTCGCGCGGCGTGAACTCCTCGTCGGTGAGCCTCGCGTCGCGCATGCGGTCGAGCCGGAAGCTGCGCTCGCCGTCGCTCGTCCGGTCCCAGGTGTGGACGTACCAGAAGGGTAGGCGGCGCTCGATCTTGTACGGCTCGACGAGGCGCGTCGACGCGGTCTCCTCGCCCTCCTTCAGGTACGCGAGCTGGACGAGCAGCCGCTTCTGGATCGCATCCGTGAGCGTCCCAACGAGCCCTTCCTCGGCGCCGGTCTTCGGTTCCGGCGTCTGCTGGAGCTCGAACTCGCCGAACGTCTCCTCGAGCTTGCGCCGCACGCGGTCGAGCGGCGTGTGGGTGTCGGCGGCGATCATCGGCCCGACGTACTCGAGCGCGAGCCGGATCGCGCGCGCCTCGAGCGGCGTCAGGCGCGGCGGCCGGCGGAAGGTGTCGCCGAAGAGCTCCTTGTCGACGTGCACCTCGCCGTCGCGCAGCTCCGCGTAGACGGCGTAGCAGCCGCCGCCGAAGTTGACGAGGTTGAGCAGCGAGAGATGCTCCTCGAGCTGGTCGGCCGGGATGTGCAGGCGCTCGACGAGGTCGGCGGCCGGAATCACGGCCTCGCGGTCGTCGCCGCACGCGTCGAGCAGGTAGGCGAGCAGGGACTGGAGCACGGCGAACCGCTCGGGGAGGACGGGGCCGACGGGCCGCTCGGCCGCGCCGTCCGGCACGGCCTCGGCGGCCTCCTTCGCGACGCGCGGCGGCGCGCCCTCGTGCTTCTCGCGTACCTTCGCAAGGCCGTCGAGGACGGCGGTGCGGAGGCTGTCGGGCGCGAGCGGGACGGCGCGGCCGTCCTGGCGGAGGATCCACGAGGCGAGCAGCGGCACGCTGGAGTACCCGGTCACGACGACGTCGCCCTCGAGCCGGACGCCCTTCGCGAACGTGCGCTCGACCCACCAGGCCGTGTCGCGCGCCACCTCGATCCGCGCCTCGCCGGCGAGCTCGCCGACCTGCCAGGGCGGCCGGCCGCGGTACGGCTCGATGTCGAAGCTCTCGGGGAGCCGGAAGTCGCGCTCGCGGCGCGTCGCGAAGCGGATGTCGCCCCGGATGCGCGAGACGCGGAACGTCCGCTCGGCCTGCTTCTCCAGGTCCTGGCCGACGATGTACCACGATCCCTGGTCCTGGAAGAGGGCGTACGGGTCGACCGTGCGCTCGGCCTGCTTGTCGCGGCCGATCGACCAGTACGGGAACTTGATCGTCCGCTGCTTCGAGATCGCCCCCTCGAGCTTCGAGAGCCGTCCCGCGAGCTCGGGCGAGTAGTCGTCGTCGCGCACCTCGACGCGCACGGCGTTGTCGGTCGGCGGCTCCGCGAAGCCCGGCCGGCCGAGCGCGAGGTTCTGGAGCGCGAGCCGCAGCGGCTCCGCGTACGCGAACTTTCCCTCGAGCAGGTAGAAGCACGTCTGCAGCGCCGCGAGCTCGTCATCCGAGAGCTCGAGCGGCGGCAGGAAGTAGCGCTCGGAGCGGAGCGTGTAGAGCTCCTCGCCGGTGAACTCGTCCCGCTGGGAGTGGAGCGGGACGCCGAGCGCGACGAGTTCGGCGCGGTCGGAGTAGAACCGGCGCGCGAACGCCTCATCGGACATCTCCTGGTAGCCCTCGACGTTCGACTTGACGTCCCGGGCGGTGAGCGGCCGCCGCTCCGCCATCAGGAATGCGACCAGCGAGAGCTGGCGGATCAGCTTGTCTGTGTCGTGGCTCACGCGAGGGCGAGCCTACCCGATGCTATGCGGCGACCTTCGAGCGCTCCAGGTGCTGGTGCGACGGGCAGTAGTCACGGTCGGGCAGCGGCGTCCGCTGGCACGGCTTGCCCTTGCGGGTCGTGGCGCGGCAGCGGGCGACGCCGCCGTCGAACGCCCCGGCCTCGATCTGCTCGTCGATGAAGGCGACGGCTGCCGAGATCCCCTCGCGCACCGCCCAGGCGACCTGCGCCTGGCACGTGATCGGGAAGTAGCGCCGGATGTCCTGGAAGAGCGCCCGGTCGGGCTTCGCGAAGTAGTGCGGATCCTTGGCGAGCCGCTCGAGCGTCCCTTCGCACTGGGCCAGCACCTCACGCCGGTACTCGACGCGGGTCTCGCCGTCCACATACGGGTCGACGAGGTCTTTGATCGAGCGGTAGATCGCTCGCGAGTACTGATACATACAGGCCTGGATTTGAAGGATTCGATCTTCCATGGCAGTCTGCGGTGCTCCCTTACTGTGCCGCAAAGCTCTGTTAAGAGGCGGTAAAGCTTCGTCCGCCGGTGGCCCGCGGGTGAGTCTACTGAATTTCGCTGGCTGTTACAAAGTCCGCATTGTCGTTTGCAGCGGTGCAAACAGCCGCCGCTGGTCGCCCTCGAGTTTCCCGCGGGGCCGGTTCTTCCACGTCTAGC
>DAISLG010000007.1:0-27094 GCA_036820565.1 Gaiellaceae bacterium
CGGTAGCCGGGGCGGGCGGGGGCGACGGCTCGCGAGCCAGGAGGGCGCGGGCGCGGTGCACGGTGAGGACGCGGTGGAGCTGCTCCAGCGCCCGGCGCTCCGCCCGCCCGATCGCGCCGGTTCGCGTCGCGTCTCCCTGCGAGCGCTCGCGCACGCCGACCGCCCGCAGGCGCGCCTCGAGCGCCGCCGCGCTCGGCTTGCGTCCGGCGGCGATCTCGGCGCGCGCCTCGTCGACGATCGCCGCGTAGGCCCGGGTCAAGTCGTCCATCTAGGCGGTGTCGGGCGCGGCGGCGCGGGCCGTCAGCGCCTCGATCGGCACGACCTCGAGCGCGCGGACGTGCGTGGCGCCGAGCACGACCGGCGGCGCGTGCCCGGCCCGGTGCGCCTCGAGCCAGCGCGACGCGCACAGGCACCAGCGGTCACCGGGCTGGAGGCCCTCGAAGCCCCACTCGGGGCGTGGCGTGGAGAGGTCGTTCCCGGCCAGCTCGCTGAACGCGAGGAACTCCTCGGTCAGCACCGCGCACACCGTGTGGCTGCCGATGTCCTCCGGCCCGGTCGAGCAGCAGCCGTCGCGATAGAAGCCGGTCAGCGGCTCCGTGGAGCAGGCCAGGAGCTCCCCGCCGACGACGTTCACATCGGGCTCCCGGCTCATCAGCCGCCCGCGAGCTTGACGGCGTACCCCTTGGACTGGAGGCGGGCGGCGATCTTCTCGCGGTGGTCACCCTGGATCTCGACGGCGCCGTCCTTGATCGCGCCGCCCGACCCGCAATGCCGCTTCAGCTCGCCCGCCACGGCGTCGAGGTCGCGCGGGGGCAGCCCGCGCACGCTCGTCACGGTCTTGCCGCGGCGGCCGCCCTTCTCGCGGAACACGCGCACGACGCCGTCGCCGGGCAGCTGCGGCCTGCCCTGCTGCGCGCCGTCGGCACGGCGGTCGCCGCCGTCGGTGGAGTAGACGAGGCGACTGTTCGACACGGGACGATGGTACCCGCGCCTCGCGCCGCTACCATCCCTGCATGGCGACGCTGACCTCGCAGGCGATTCCCGCCGGTGACTGGGCGGAGGTCAACGACCTCTATCAGCGCAATGGCTGGACCGACGGCTACCCGATCGTCCCGCCGACCGAGGAGCGCGTCGCCGAGCTGCTCGAGTGGGTGCTCTACCCGCCCGAGTACATCATCGGGATCGAGCCGGTCCGCGCGCGACCGCTCACGATCGAGAAGGTCGCGATCAACGCGGTGATGGCGGGCTGCCTGCCCGAGTACTTCCCGGTCGTCTGCGCCGCAGTCGAGGCGATCTGCGACGAGAGCTTCCTCCTGCACGGCTGCTCCGCGAGCACCGGCGGCAGCGCGCCGCTCGTGATCGTCAACGGGCCGGTCCGTACCGAGATCGGGATGAACTCCGGCCGCAACGTGCTCGCGAACGCGAGTCGCGCCAACACGACGATCGGCCGCGCGCTCCGGCTGATCCTGATCAACGTGCTCGAGTGCTCCCCGGGCGGGTTCGACAACTCGACGCTCGGCCATCCCGGCAAGTACACGCTCTGCATCGCCGAGGACGAGGAGGACAGCCCGTGGCTCTCGGTCGCCGAGGAGCGGGGCGTCGCGCCCGGCAGCCCGGTCTCCGCGGTCACGGTGTTCGCGTGCGAGTCGCCGCGCCAGATCATGAACGAGTGGACGGAGGAGCCCGAGGAGCTGCTCGAAACGTACGCCGCCGCGATGCGGGGCAACATGCTCGAGTACTCGATCTGGGCCGGGAACTACGTGATCGTGATCGCGAAGCAGCACCGCGACTTGCTGGCGGGCGCGGGCTGGGACAAGCGGATGATTCGCGAGTTCATCCACGAGCGCGCCCGGGTGCGCCGGTGCGACTGGGAGGGCGTCGGCAAGCGCTCGCTCGTCCTCGACCGGGATCCGAACCAGGAGTTCACCGCCCTCCAGACGCCGGACGACCTGATCGTCGTCGCAGCAGGTGGCCCCTCGGGCGGCTTCGGCGCCGTCTTCCCGCCCTGGCTCGGGAATCGCTCGCGCGCCGTCACGAAGGGAATCGGTGTCTGCGTCGACTGCTAGCGTCCTCAACCCGACCTACGAGGGGGACGTCTCCGCCGACGTGCACGTCGCGCCCCCGATCGCCGAGCTGGCGGGGCTGAAGATCGGCCTGCTCACGAACGGCAAGCGGAATGCCGACCGCCTGCTGGAGTACATGGCCGACGAGCTCCGCGCCGAGTACGGGGTCGCCGACGTCGTCCGGGCGCGGAAAGCCGTCTTCAGCGCGCCCTGCCCGCCCGAGCTGATGGAGAGCCTCCTCGGCTGCGACGCCTTACTCACCGCGATAGGCGATTGAGGGAGCTGCTCGTCGTGCAGTCTGCACGACGCGATCACCGCCGAGGAGGCAGGTGTGCCCGCGGTCTGCGTGGCGACCTCGACTTTCGTCCGCAACTCCCAGCTGATGGCGCGGGTGCGCGGCCTGCCGGACTACGGGTTCGCCGTGATCCCGCACCCGCTCAGCAGTGACGGCGACGACGCGGTGCGCGAGAAGGCGGCGGACGCGGTCAGACAGGCGGTGCGGCTGCTGGCGGATCCGGCAAGGAACGCGCCTCGCCCCGACTCACGTTGAGCCGACCGGCCACGGCGACCGCGCCGGCGGCGGCGCCGGCGATCGCCGCCATCGCCACGATCACGGCCGTGTAGCCGCCGATCGCGTCATAGGCGGCGCCGGCGCTGACGGGGCCGAGCGCCTGACCGGTGACGATGAAGAGCGTGAAGAGGCCGCTGATCCGGCCGTAGTGGCGGCGGCCGTAGAGCTCCGCGATCACGTTCGCGCGCAGGATCGTCATCGCGCCGCGGCCGGCCCCGTAGAGGAGGACGAACGCGAGCACACCGGCGGCTCCGCCCGCCAGCAGGACGAGGAAGCCGATGGCTTCGAGCGCGAAGACCGCCGCGGAGAGCAGGGGGCCCGGCAGCAGCCGCGCCACCGAGACGAACACGACCCGGCCGAGTAGCTGCGAGAGCCCGACGAGCCCCAGCGCGGCCGCGGCGAACGCCGGCGCGAACCCGATGCCGGTCAGATACGGCACGAGGTGCACGGCCATCGCAATGTCCACGAAGGCCATCAGCGTGAATGCGACGGTCAGCCACCAGAACCCGGGGAGGCGGACGACGGCGCCGATCAGCAGCGAGGGAGCCGCGCCCGAGGCCGCCTCGTCCCGGTGGGGCGCCTTGCGGAGGACGAGCGCGTGCGGCAGGACCGTCCCCGCGGCGAGGATCGCCGCAAGCACGACGAGCGCGGTGCGCCACTCCAGGGCCCGGACGAGCCAGCCGGCCAGCGGGACGAAGATCAGGCTCGCGGTGCCGGCCATCAGCGTCAGCACGGTGATCGCGTGCGCGCGGCGCTCGTGGAACCACGCAGCCACCGTCGCGAACGCGGGCGGGTACAGCACCGCCGACCAGGCGAGTCCGATCCCGGCCCAGACGAGGTAGAACCGCACCAGGTCGTGGACGTGCGCCCAGGCGAGCAGGAGCAGGACGCCCGCGCAGGAGCCGGCCGTCATCAGCAGGCGCGGGCCCCGCTCGTCGAGCCAGTGCCCGACGGGATAGGCGGCCAGGCCCGAGACGAGGAGCGCGAGCGAGAACGCGCCGGTCGTCTCCGCGCGCGACCAGCCGAGGGACGCCTGCATCGGCGTGATGAAGACGGAGAAGGCGTAGAAGAGGACGCCGTACGAGATCGTCTCGGTGACCCCGAGCGTCCCCACCACGACCCACTCGTACGGAGGTCGCCTCACACGCGGTCGCCGAAGGCGCCGGCGGTCGCGAGCTCGTCGATGCGCTCGCGGCTGTAGCCGCAGAGCTCCTCGAGCACCTCGCGCGTGTGCTCGCCGCGGAACGGGCCGCGGCGGATCGGCCTCTCCTCGTCGCCGACGCGCAGCGGCGACGCCACCTCGCGCACCGTGCCGAGCCGAGGATGCTCGATCTCGACGACCGCGCCCCGGGCCACGACCTGCGGATCCTCGAGTGCGGCCTGGACGTCGTTGATCTCCGAGCAGGGAACCCCGGCCGCGGTCAGTTCCTCGACCCACTCCGCGGTCGTGCGCGTCTCGAGCGCCGCCGCGAGGATCGGCAGCAGCTCGTCGCGATTCGCGTCGCGGCCGGCGAAGTCGGCGAAGCGCGGATCCTCGCGGAGCTCGGGCTTCCCGATCCCGTCGCACAGCCGCTCCCAGAACTTCTGCTTCGCGCAGGCGACGACCATCCAGCCGTCCGCGGTGCGGAAGTTCTGGAACGGGACGATCGAGGGATGGGCGGAGTCCGGCATCCGCCGGGGCACGTACCCCTTCGTCGCCGCCCACGTGCCCACGTAGAAGAGCTCCGCGAGCGCGGTCTCGAAGAGCGACACGTCGCAGTCGCAGCCGACGCCCTCGCGACGCGCGCGCCAGACGCCGCCGAGCAGCGCGATCGCGGCGACGTAGCCGCCGGAGAGGTCGACGAGCGAGAGCCCGCTCTTCGTCGGCGGCCCGTCGGGCTGGCCGGTCAGGCTCATCCAGCCCGCGAGCCCCTGCATCGTGTAGTCGTAGCCGCCCTCGGCGGCCCGCGGTCCGGTCATCCCGAACCCCGAGAGCGAGCAGCAGACGATGCGCGGGTTGACGGCCTCGAGCTGCTCGTAGGTGAGCCGGAGCTTGCGCGGGCCGTCGCCGCGCAGGTTCGAGAAGACCGCGTCGGAGGCGCGGACGAGGTCCTCGAACACGCCACGGCCCTCGGGACGGCGCAGGTCGAGCGAGACGCTCTTCTTGTTGCGGTTGAACGTCTCGAAGAAGAGCGAGTCCTCGCCCTCCTGGTAGGGCGGCACGTAGCGGCCGACGTCGCCACCCGAGGCCGGGTCCTCGATCTTGATCACCTCGGCGCCGAGGTCGGCGAGCTGGAGCGTCGCCCACGGGCCGGCGCCGAACTGCTCGACGGCGAGCACGCGCAGGTCTGCGAGCGGCAGCATCAGCTGATCGACGCCATCGGATCGTCTCGCCCGGACCGGGTCATGCGCTCGCCCGCCACGCCTTCTCGTAGTACGGGCGGAGGTACTCGAGGTGCGAGTGCATCTCCCCGGCCGCGGTGTCGCCGTCCCCCGCGTCGATCGCGGCGGCGATGCGATGGTGGTGCTCGGTCATCGCGCGCCCGAAGCTCCGTGGGAGCCGGGATCGGGCGAGGTACGTCTCCAGCACGGCGAAGACAGGCTGGGCGGCGATGTAGAGCAACGTGTTCCCCGCGCTCTCGAGCACGTGGACGTGGAATGCCCGGTTGCAGGCGTACTGCTCGCGCACGCCGAGCTCGTGCGGCTTGCTCGGGATCGATTCCCGCAGGCGGCGCAGGTCGAGCTGCCGGCGCCGAGCGGCCGCGAGCCGCGCCGCCGGCACCTCGAGCAGCTCCCGCGCCTCGAGGAACTCCTCGAGCGAGATCTCCCGCGACCGGCCGAGCAGCTCGATCGCGCCGCTGAGGAGGTCGGCGATCTCGGGCACGGTCGGCAGGGTGACGAAGCTGCCTCCGGCGGCGCCCTTGACCGTCGTGATCAGCCGCTGTGCCGTGAGCGCCCGAAGCGCCTCGCGAAGGGTGGCACGACTGATCCCGAGCTGCTCGGCGAGGCGCGCCTCGTTCGGCAGGCGCTCGCCCGGAGTGAGGTCGCCGGTGAGGATCCGGTCCCGCAGCTGCACGGCTATGTCCTCGTATGCCCTGGAAGCGCGTCCGGTCACGAAATATGTTTATGTCCGACATCCATGGCGGTGTCAAGGAAGAGGGCGTCGTCCCCCTGGGGCATCCTCGGCGCGGCCGTGACGGCGCAGACGGCAGTCTCGCTGACCGAACAGGGCGTTCCGACGCTGACCGGGTTCATCAAGGAGGACCTCGCGCTGTCCGCCGCCGTCGCCGGGCTGCTGACCGCCTCGATGAGCGTCGGGAAGATGCTCGGCGGCTACCCGGCGGGGTCCGCGGTCGACCGGCTCGGCGAGCGGCGCGTCCTCTCCGTCGGCGCGCTCGGCACGGGCGTCCTCGTGGCGGCCGCGGCCGGCGCGCCGATCGTCCTCCTCGTCGTCCTCCTCGTCGTCGCGGGCGTGTTCGCGGCGACGCCGACTCCTGCCGGGAGCAAGATCGTGTTGGTTGCGTTCCCGATCTCGCGCCGCGGCCTGGCGATGGGGCTACGCCAGTCGGCGATCCCGCTCGGCGGACTGCTCGCGGCGCTCACTCTGCCATGGGCCGCCAACGAGTGGGGGTGGCGGGCGAGTCTCGCGCTCGCCGGTGCCGTGACCGTGGCCGGGGCCATTGTGGCCTTCGCCGCCGCGGGGGTCGAGACGCGCGACGAGCGGCGCGTGCAGGCGGCGGCCGCCCGCAAAGAGCCGCGCGGGCTCCTGTCATTCGCCCGCGACCGGGACATCGCCCTCCTGACGCTCTGGGGGATGCTGCTCGTCGGCGGCCAGTTCGTGATCATCGCGTTCCTGCCCGTGGCGGTCCACGAGGGTGGGCGGATCTCGCTTCCGGCGGCCGTGCTGCTCGTCGCGATCGCACAGGCGGGCGGTATCGCGGGCAGGATCGCGTGGGGCCTCCTGGCCGACCGCCTCCGCCGCCGCCGCCCGGTCATGCTCGCGATCACGGTCACGGGGATCGCGTCCGCGGCGCTCCTCGCCGTCCTGCCCGAGCGGTCGAGCTTCGCCGAGTTCTCGGTCGCGGCGTTCCTCGCAGGCGTCTCGGTGATCGGCTGGCAGGGGGTCTGGATGACGAGCATCAGCGAGTTCGCCGGCGCCGGCCTCGCGGGCTCCGTGACCGGCTTCGGGTTGATGTTCGTGTGGGGCGCGAGCGCATGGTCGCCGCCGCTCTACGGTCTCGTTGCGGACGTGACCGGGAGCTACCGCGTCATGTGGCTCGCGCTCGCCGCGGCCCTGATCGTGTCCCTGATACCCGTTCTCCTCGGGCGGGAGCCCGATCAGGTTGACATGAGCATTATGTCTGACATATAAGCCTCGTACCAGGTGCCGCAGCTCACCCAACTCCGTTCACTCCTGTTCGCTCCTGGCAGCGACGAGCGCAAGCTCGTCAAGGCGCTCGGTTCGGACGCCGACGCCGTCATCGCCGACCTCGAGGACGCGGTCGCGCCCGGCGAGAAGGACGCGGCGCGCGAGCTCACCATTCGCGTGCTCGCCGAGACCGAGACCCGGGCGGCGCGACTCGTCCGCGTCAACGGGATCGACACGCCCCATGCCCTGGACGACCTCGCCGCCGTCGCGGAGCTCGGCCTCGACGCGATCGTCGTGCCGAAGGCGACGCCCGAGGCGATCGCCGCGCTCGGGGACGACGGGCCTCCGCTGATCGCGATCGTCGAGACGGCCGCCGGGCTCCTGCAGGCGAGCGAGCTCGCCGCCACACCCCGGGTCGCGGCGCTCTTCCTCGGCGCCGTCGACCTCGGGCTCGAGCTCGGATTCGAGCCGCGCGCCGACGGGCTCGAGCTGCTGCACGCGCGCTCCACGCTCGTCCTCGCCTCCGCCGCGGCGGGGCTGCGGGGCCCGTTCGACGCCGTCTACCTCGCGATCCGCGACGAGGACGGGCTCGAAGCCGAGGCCCGCCTGGCCCGCTCGCTCGGGTTCCGGGGCAAGCCGTGCATCCACCCCGCGCAGGTCGACGTCGTCAACCGCGTCTTCACACCGGACGCCGAGGAGATCGAGCGCGCCCGTGCCGTCGTGGACGCGTACGACGCCGCGGTCGCGGCGGGACGTGGCGCGATCGCCCTGGAAGGGCAGATGATCGACGTGCCCGTCGTGGAGCGGGCGCGCGGCATACTCGCGCAAGCCGAAAGGAGAGAGCATGGCCACTGACATCGCCGCAGCGCCGAAGGTCTGGCGCGGCCGCTTCTACGAGGACTTCGACGTGGGGGATGTGTTCCGGAGCCGCCTGGGCCGGACGATCACCGAGACCGACAACATCTGGTTCACCAACCTGACGATGAACACGAACCAGATCCACTTCAACGCCGAGTACGCGAGCCGCACGCGCTTCGGGCAGCCGCTCGTCGTCTCGACGCTGACGCTGGCGCTCGTCACGGGCCTCTCGGTTGCCGACACGAGCGAGAACGCGCTCGCGAACCTGGCCTGGACCGACATCACGCTGCCGAACCCCGTCTTCGTCGGAGACACGATCTGGGCCGAGAGCGAGATCCTCGACAAGCGCGAGTCGAAGTCGAACGCCAACGTCGGGATCGTGGGGATGCGGACGCGCGGGCTCAACCAGCGGCATCAGGTCGTGATCGAGTTCAAGCGGACGTTCATGGTCAACAAGCGCGCGTCACCGGACGTCCAGGACGTCTTCCCGGTGACGGACGAGGACTGGAACGTCTCGTGAGCGTGCTGACGACCGACCAGCAGGAGGTCGTCGCGCTCGTCCGCGACTTCGTCGAGCGCGACGTGAAGCCGGTTGCCTCCGAGCTCGACCACGCCGACGAGTTCCCGACGCAGCTCGTCGAGACGATGAAGGAGCTCGGCCTCTTCGGCGTCACGATCCCCGAGGAGTACGGCGGCCTGGGCCTCGACCTGACCACCTACACGCTGATCCAGATCGAGCTCTCGCGCGGCTGGATGTCGCTCTCGGGCGTGCTCAACACGCACTTCATGGCCGCGTGGATGATCAAGACCTTCGGCACCGAGGAACAGCGCGCGAGCTACCTGCCGCGAATGGCCACGGGCGAGCTGCGCTCTGCATACTCGATGAGCGAGCCGCACGCCGGCTCGGACGTGCAGGCGATCCGCACCCGCGCCGTGCGCGACGGCGACGAGTTCGTGATCACCGGGCAGAAGATGTGGGTCACGAACGGCCTCCGCTCCGGGATGGTGATGCTGCTCGCGAAGACCGACCCGGACGCCGACCCGCCGCACCGCGGCATGACCGCGTTCATCGTCGAGAAGGAGGCCGAAGCAGCCGAGCAGCCGGGCCTCACCGTTCCGCCGCAGATCCGCAAGCTCGGCTACAAGGGCGTCGAGACGACGGAGCTCGTCTTCGACGGCTTTCGCACGCCGGCCGGGAGCGTCCTCGGCGGCGAAGGAGAAGTCGGGCAAGGCTTCAAGCAGTTCATGGCGGCAGTCGAGCTCGGTCGCGTCAACGTCGCCGCGCGCGGGGTCGGCATCGCCACGGCGGCCTTCGAGCACGCGATCCGCTACGCCCAGGAGCGCGAGGCGTTCGGGAAGCCGATCGCCCAGCACCAGGCGATCCAGCTCATGCTCGCGGACATGGCGACGAAGATCGAGGCCTCGAAGCTCCTGACGCTGGAGGCGGCGCGGCGCAAGGACGCCGGCGAGCGGGCCGACCTCGAGGCGGGGATGGCCAAGCTCTTCGCGACCGAGTCGGCCCAGGAGATCGTGATCGACGCGATGCGGATCTACGGCGGGTACGGCTACTCGCAGGAGTATCCGATCGAGCGCCTCTACCGGGACGTGCCGCTCCTGATCGTCGGCGAGGGCACGAGCGAGATCCAGCGGCTCGTGATCGCGCGCCGTCTGCTCGAGCGCCACGGAATCTAGTGGACTTCGCGATCCCGGAGGAGCTGAAGGAGATCCGCTCCGCGGTGCGCGAGTTGTGCAACGGCTTCCCGGGCGAGTACTGGCGCGGGCTCGAGCCTGACCGCTACCCCGAGGAGTTCGTCGCGGCGCTGACCGAGAACGGCTGGCTGGCCGTGCTCATCCCGGAGGAGTACGGCGGCGCCGGGCTCGGGATCACGGCGGCGAGCGTGATCCTCGAGGAGATCAACGCCTCCGGCGGGAACGCCGCCGCCTGCCACGCGCAGATGTACACGATGGGCACGGTGCTCCGGCACGGGAGCGACGAGCAGAAGCAGCGCTACCTCCCGAAGATCGCGGCCGGGGAGCTGCGGCTCCAGGCGTTCGGCGTGACCGAGCCGACGGTCGGCTCCGACACGACACGGCTCCAGACGACCGCCGAGCGCGTCGACGGCGGCTACGTCATCCGCGGTCAGAAGGTCTTCACCTCGCGCGCACTCCAGTCGGACCTGATGCTCCTGATCGCACGGACGACGCCGATCGACCAGGTGGCGAAGCCGAGCGAGGGGATCTCGACGTTCCTGATCGACATGAACGCCGCGGGCGAGCGGCTGACGATCAACCCGATCAAGACGATGATGAACCACTCGACGACCGAGGTCTTCCTCGACGGCGTCGAGGTCGGCGAGGACGCGCTCGTCGGCGAGGAGGGGAAGGGCTTCCGCTACATCCTCGACGGGATGAACGCGGAGCGGATCCTGATCGCGGCCGAATGCATCGGCGACGGGCGCTGGTTCGTCGAGAAGGCCTCCCGCTACGCGTCCGAGCGCGTCGTCTTCGGGCGGCCGATCGGGGCGAACCAGGGCGTGCAGTTTCCGATCGCGCGCGCACATGCCGCGGTCGAGGCGGCCGACCTCGTCCGCTACCGGGCCGCGTGGGGGTACGAGCAGGGGCTGCCGTCGGGAGCGGACGCGAACATGGCGAAGCTGCTTGCGTCGGAGGCGTCCTGGCAGGCAGCGAACGCGTGCATGGACACCCACGGCGGCTGGGGCTTCGCCGAGGAATACGACGTCGAACGCAAGTTCCGCGAGACGCGGCTGTACACGATCGCGCCCGTCTCCAACAACCTCGTGCTCGCCTATCTCGGCCAGCGCGAGCTCGGCATGCCGCGCAGCTACTGATGCGGGTCGGCATCTTCCTGTCGGCGCAGCATCCGCCCGGGGCCGATCCCGTGCGCGCGCTCGCCGAGCACGTCGAGCAGGTGCGCTTCGCGCGCGACAACGGCTTCTCGTCCGTCCACGCGGGCCAGCACTTCCTCTCGCAGCCGTTCCAGATGTTCCAGTCGGTGCCGCTGCTCGGGCGCCTCGCAGCGGAGACGGGCGAGCTGCGGGTCGGCGCCGGGATCGTCCTGCTCCCGCTGCTGAACCCAGTCGAGGTCGCCGAGAACGCCGCGACACTCGACGCGATCACCGGCGGCCGGTTCATCCTCGGCGTCGGGCTGGGCTACCGGAGCGAGGAGAACGAGGCGTTCGGCGTCACGGAGCGGCGCGTGCGGGTGTTCGAGGAGAAGCTCGAGGTCGTCCGGAGGCTGCTCGAGGGCGCCGAGGTGACGGCGAGCGGGCAGGGCTACCGGCTCGAGGGGGCGCGCCTCGGGCTGCTCCCGGTGCAGCGGCCGCGGCCGCCGATCTGGATGGCGGCGAACAACGACTCTGCCGTGCGCCGCGCCGCGAGGCTCGCGGACACCTGGCTCGTCAACCCGCACACGACCGTCGACGAGCTCGAGCGCCAGCTCGTCCTCTTCCGGGAGGAGCGCGGCAGCGACCCGGAGGAGCTGCCCGTGATCCGCGAGGTCTGCATCGCGGAGACGGACGAGGAGGCCGTCGAGCTCGCGCGCCCGCACCTCGACTCGAAGTACAAGGCGTACGTCGACTGGGGCCAGAGCGAGGTGCTGCCGCCGAGCGACACGTTGCGGCGCGAGTGGGACGAGCTGCGCGCGGGCCGCTTCATCCTCGGCTCGCCCGAGACGGTGACCGCGGAGATCCGCGAGCTCCGCGACCGCCTCGGCGTCACCGAGCTGCTCGTCCGCGTTCAGTGGCCCGGCTTGCCGCACGAGCACGCAATGCGGACGCTCGAGCTGCTCGCGCGCGAAGTCGTCCCGCACCTCTGACCAAGTAACAGACTGTTACTTGGCGTCGTCGGTCTCGGCCAGCACGCGCCGCGCGATCCGGAACGCCTCGACCCCCGCGGGGATGCCGGCGTAGACGGCGATCTGAACCAGTGTCTCGCGCAGCTCGTCTCGCGTGCAGCCGTTTCGCAGTGCGCCACGGAAATGCAGCTCGAACTCCTCGGCGCGGTTCAGCGCCGCGAGCAGGCAGAGGTTGTTGAGGCTGCGCTGCCGGTCGCTCAGCGCTTCCCCTGTCCAGACGCTGCCCCAGCAGTACTCGGTCACGAATCGCTGGAAGTCCCGGTCGAAGTCGGTTGCGTTCTCGAGCGCGCGTTCGACGTACTCGTCGCCGAGGACGCGCTTGCGGGCCTCGAGGCCCTGCTCGTAGCGCGCGTCGGTCAATGGCCGCCGAGATACGCGCTGACGACTCGTGGGTCGCCGGCGAGCTCGTCCGCGTCGCCGGAGAGCACGACGCGGCCCGTCTCGAGGATGTACGCGCGGCTCGACAGCCGCAGGGCGAGCGCTGCGTTCTGCTCGACGAGCAGGATGCTCATCCCCTGCTCCGCGATCAGGCGCTCGAGCGCCTCGAAGAGCGACAGGACGATCATCGGCGCGAGCCCCGTCGACGGCTCGTCGAGGAGCAGGAGCTTCGGGTCCGTCATCAGCGCGCGCCCGACCGCGAGCATCTGCTGTTCCCCGCCGGAGAGCTTGCCCGCGCGGCGGTCGAGCAGACGCGGGAGCGCCGGGAAGAGGTCGAGCGAGCGCTCGTAGAGCTCCTTGCGTCGCCCGCGGGGCGTCTTCGCGCCGCCGAGCGCGAGGTTGTCGGCCACCGTCAACTCGGGGAAGAGCTCCCTGCCGCTCGGCACGTGGCCGATCCCCGCGCGCGCGAGCGCGTAAGCCGACCCGCCCTGGATCCGCTCGCCGAAGAGCTCGACGAGTCCGCTGCGCGGCTTGATCAGCCCGGCGATCGCGCGGAGGAGCGTCGTCTTGCCCGCGCCGTTCGCGCCCAGGACGCTGACCACCTCGTTCGAGCTGACGTCGAGTGCGATGTCGTGCAGGACGAGCAGCGCGCCGTAGCCCGCGTTCAGGTCGCGGACGCGCAGCGCGAGCGGAGCGTCTCCCGGCGGCGCCTCCCCCGGGGCGGCGTCGATTGCCGCGCTCATACGAGCTCCTGCCCGAGGTAGGCCGAAATCACGGCCGGATCCTTGAGGACGTCCGCCGGCGTCCCCTCGGCGATCCATCTCCCCTGGTCGAGGACGACGATGCGGTCGGCGAGGTCGACGATCGCGCGGATCACGTGCTCGACGCCGGCGACCGCGGCCACGCCGTAGGACTGCATGTTCCGGATCGTCTCCCGAACCTGTTCGAGCTCCTCGTGTGACATGCCCGCCATCACCTCGTCGAGCAGGATGATGTCGGGCTGGAGCGCGAGCGCGCGGCCCAGCTCGACGAGCCGGCGGTGACCGACGGGGAGGCTCAGCACGGGGTTCAGGTAGATCGACTCGAGGTGAAGCGTGCGCACGACCCATGCGGACTGGTTGACGGCGTCCCTCGAGCGCCGCCCGCCGAGCGAGGCGAGCAGGATGTTCTCCCAGACCGTCATCGACTCGAACGGGCGCGGGATCTGGAACGTGCGCCCGAGCCCGTCTCGCGCAAGCCGGTGGATGGTCCGCTTGCCGACGTCGTCGCCATTGAAGCGGATCTCGCCGCTCGACGGTTTGACCATCCCGGTGATCGCGTTGAAGAGCGTGGTCTTGCCGGCGCCGTTCGCGCCGATGATGCAGACCGTCTCGCCGCGGCCGACCGTCAGGTCGATTCCCTCGAGCGCCTGCACGCCCCCGAAGCGGACCCCGACGCCGCGGCACTCGAGCACCGGGCCGGCGCCGTTCGTCTCCGTCTTGGGCGGCGGCTCTCCCGCCGGCAGGTGCTCCGGGGCCATCACGATCGGGCGGTGCAGCAGCCCGAACCGGTTGAGCAGCGAGACGAACCCGCCCGGCAGCAGCAGGACGATCAGCACGATCAGCACTCCGAACAGGCCGAGCTGGTAGTTCGGGTACTCCGCCCAGAGCTGCTCTCCCACGAGCGACAGCGAGACGCTGCCGAGCAGTGGCCCCCACAGCGTCCCGAGCCCTCCGGCCATGGCGAAGAGGATCGCCTGGAGGTCGAGCGACGGGTCGAAGGCGCTTGGCCCGTCGATGTAGCTCCGGTTCCACGCGACGAGGCCGCCCACGAACGCGGGGAGGAGGGCGCTGAGCGCGAAGGCCGTCGTCTTGACCCGGGTCGTCGCCACGCCCATCGCGGACGCGGCTTCCTCGTCGTCCCGGATCGCCTTCGCGCGGAGGCCGAACCGGGAGCGGGTCATGTAGGCCGTGAACGCGAACGCGATCGCCGCGGCCGCGAGCATGCAGATGTACACCTGCTCCGTCGCGAGCCGCGGTGGGAGCGTCAGCCCGAGCCCGCTGCCCGTGTAGTTCCACGTGCTCCCGATGATGAAGAGCACGTGAACGAGCCCGAACATCCCGAGCGCGAAGTAGATGCCGCGCAGCCGGAGCATGACCAGGCCGAGCGGGACCGCGAGCACTCCCGCGGCGAGCGCGGCGATCACGCTCGCGAGTAGCCAGTTGACGTCGCCGTGGATGATCAGCAGGCTCGCCGTGTAGGCGCCGAAGCCGAAGAAGGCGACGTGCCCGAACGAGATGTAGCCGGTGAAGCCGCTGATCAGGTTCCACGAGTACGAGAGCGTGACGAACATGGCGATGTCCGTCGCGAGCTGGAGCTGGTACGAGGATCCCTTCAGCGCGAGCAGGGCGCCGGCGGCGAGGCTCGCGGCGACCGCGAACTCGATCCCCGTCGCCCGCCGCGACACGCGCTTGGGCTCCCCGCCCGAGAAGGACAGGAGCTTCCGTGCCAGGTCGAAGCGTGAGCCCGGGCTGTCGGCCCGGGCGGCTATCGGATCCGCCCGAGGTTCAGACCCTGCGGCCGCACGAGCATGATCATGATCATCAGCACGTACGGCAACGCGCTCTGCGCGGCGAGGCCGAACTGGTACCCCCCGAAGGTCTCGGTCAGCCCGAGGATCAGGGCGCCTGCGGCCGCGCCGACGTAGTCACCGAGCCCGCCGAGGGCGATCACGACGAAGCAGATGATCGTCAGGTCGGCCCCGAGCTGTGGTGACACGGGACGGACCATCACGAGGAGCGCTCCCGCCGCGCCCGCGAGCCCGGAGCCGAGCGCGAAGGCGACGAGCCGCGCCATTCGCGTGTCGATCCCGCACGTCTCGGCCCCGACCGCGCTCTGCGAGGTCGCGCGGACGGACTTTCCGGAGAGCGTGTAGTTCAGCCAGTAGAAGAGCGCGAGCGTCAACCCCACCGCGACGCCCGAGGCGACGACGAACGCGACGTTCAGCGTCACGTGGCCGACGGTCCACGACTGCTGGAGGTAGGGGACGGATTTGCTGTTCGCGCCCCAGACCCGTAGGCCGACGTTGATCACGATGTACGCGAACCCGTACGTGACCATCAGCGTCAGGAGCTCGCCTTGCGTGCCCGGCGCTTTCACGTGCTCGAGCAGCAGCCGCTGGGCCAGCGCCCCGACGACGACGAAGAGCGCGAACGCGACCGGAAGCGCGAGCAGCGGGTTCCAGCCGTGCTCCTCCGCCAGCTTGAAGACGAGCAGGCCTCCGACCACGATGAAGTACCCGTGGGCGAAGTTGACGATGCGCATGACCCCGAAGATCAGGTTGAGGCCCTGCGCCATCAGCAGGTAGAGACCGCCCAGGAGAAGACCGTTGACCGTGAGTTGCAGGACGGGCACGGAGATCTCCTGGGCGGCTCGGTCGGCTAACGGCTCGGGAGCTTGGCCGGCGCTTCACGGATCTTCGGCGGCCAGACGAGCTTCTGCTGGCCGTTGATCCACTGCATCAGGTACGACTTGTAGCCCGACTGGTGGCCGGTCGCGTCGATCTTGAACGGACCGTTGACCGTGCGGATCTGGAGCTTTCCGATCGCGGCGCGGATCTTGCCCTGGTCGAGCGACTTCGTCTGCTTGATCGCTGCTCCGAGGGCCTGGAGGGCGCCGTAGCTGGCCGCCGCGTGGTACTCCGGCGGCTTGCCGAACTTCTTCGTGAAGTCCGTGACGAAGCCCTTGTTCCCCTTCGTCTTCAGGGACGCCCACCACGTCGTCGAGCCGAGCACGCCGTTCGCGAGGTCGCCGAGGGACTTGCCGAAGTCGGGCTCGACCGGCCCGATGCTGAAGGCCAGCAGCTTCGGCTTCACGCCTTGGCTGTTCAGCTCGCGGGTGATCGCGATCGAGTCCGGCAGGTAGGTGCAGCCGACGACGGTGGTCGGGTTCTCGCCCTTGGCCGCCAGCACGAGCGAGGAGAAGTCGCTGGTGCCGTTCGGATAGGTCTTCTCGAAGACGACGTCCATGTGGTAGGCGAGCGCCCGCGCCTTCACGGCTGCGCACATGCGGGTCGTCGCGGGCGTGTTGTTCGTGAAGAGCGCGATCTTCGTGTACCCGCCCTTCTTGGCCAGGTCGTCGACGGCGACGAGGTACCGGTCCGCGCTCGTGATGGCCTGGACGTTCCACTTCGTGTCGTCGTAGATGCTGCTCGCGGACGCCTCCGGGCCGACCATGACCTTCTGGTACTTCTCCGCGAACGGCGCGACGGCCTGCGTGATCCCGCTCGCATACGGGCCGAGGATGAAGTCGACGTTGTCCTCCGAGATCAGCTTCTGGTAGAGCCGCGCGGCGGTGCCGGCGCTCGACTGGTCGTCGTAGACCACCATCTTGATCTGGCGGCCCAGGATCCCACCGTGGTGGTTCGCCTCGCTGACCCACAGCTGGTAGCCCTTCAGCGCGTAGTCGGCGCTGCCGGCGAAGCTGCCCGTCAGCGAGATCGACGCACCGAAGACGATCGGGCTGCTCGCGTTCTTCGCGCCGAAGACGAGCCGAGTCGCCGCCGACGAGTCGCTCGACGAGGCCCCCCTTGCGGCCAGCCCGCCGGCCACGGCCACTGTTACGACCAGCATCAAACCGAGTCCCAGATAGAAAAGACGTCGCATTCGCTTACACACCCCTTCGAGTCGACAGCCGCAGGATTTGCGCGGCGCATTGTCTCATATGACGATCGATTTCGCGGTTGGTCAGTGATCGGGCCACGGCGGCCGTCCCGCCCCGAGTCGTGTGGCGAGCCGGGAGAGCTGCGCTGCGAGCTCGTCCGAGAGCGGAATCCCGCCGGCGCGCCGCTCGCGCAGCGTCCGCAGCTCGAGCTCTCCCGGGAGGAGCGCGCCTTCGGATCCGTCCGCGGGCGGCACCGCTGCGATCTGCCCGGCGAGGGCGTCGACGGCGGCGTGGAAGCTCTCCTCGGGGATGAAAGCAGCCGGGTCGAGCGCGATCACGACGTGGCCGACGCCACCCTCGCGCCGGCCGTGCGCGTCCGAGTCCGCCCCGAACGGCGAGCCGGTGAGCGCACCGGCGAGGATCTCGGCGATCACGGCGAGGCCGTAGCCCTTGTGCCGGCCGATCGGCTCGAGGCTCCCCGCCCGGAGAGCCGCCGCCGAGTCCTCCGTCGGGTCGCCCGCTTCGTCGCGCGCCCAGCCGAGCGGGATCGGCCGGCCCTCGGCGGCGGCGAGCCGGATGCGGCCGAAGGAGACCTCGCTCAACGCCATGTCGAGCACGATCGGCTCGGCCGGCGGCCGGCGCGGGACGGCGAAGGCGTACGGGTTGTTGCCGACGACGGGCCTCGTCGCCCCGGGGGTCGCCAGCACGGGGAACGAGTTGGTCGTGACGACGCCGATGCGACCCGCGGCGGCGGCGCGGAGGACGTAGGTCGCCGCCATCCCGAAGTGATGGCTCGCGCGGACGCCGACGAAGCCGATCCCGTTCGCCCGCGAGAGCTCGACGGCCTCGTCGACCGCGAGCGTCGTCGGGCGGAAGCCGTAGCCGCCGTCCGCGTCGACGAGAGCCGTGGCGCCATGGCGCGAGACGACGCGCACCTCGGGACGCGGATTGACTCCCCCCGAGGCGATCGTGTCGGCGTACTGGACGAGTCGGAGGACGCCGTGGCCGTCGACGCCGCGGAGATTGGCGAAGACGAGACACTCGGCGGCAACGGCGGCGTCGTCCGGCGCGAGCCCCGCCCCGCGCAGCACCCGCTCGGCGAACTCGCGCAGGTCGTTCTCGTCGGCGTTCGGCAACTCTCTCCTCGGCAAGTTACGATGTGGGCGGATCATGCCCGACGTGACGCCGACGCTCGCCCGGTACGCCGCCGCTCTCTCGTACGACGAGCTGCCGGACGAGGTCACGGAGAAGGCGGCGCAGCTCGTGCTCGACCTGCTCGGGATCGCGCTCCGCGCATCGGTCGACGCCGACTCGACGCCGTCGATCCGTGACGCCGTCCTCTCCTTCGCGGGCGACGGCGACGCGTCCGTCGTCGGCGGCACCCGGACGCTCGCCCCGCCGCACGCGGCGCTCCTGAACGCCGCCTATGCGCACAGCCTCGATTTCGACGACACGCACCGCGAGGGCTCGATCCATCCCGGCGCCGCCGTGATTCCCGCCGTGCTCGCGCTCGGCGAGCAGCACGGGATCGACGGCAGGCGCGCGGTCGCGGCGATCGTTGCCGGCTACGACGTCACCTGCAAGCTGGCGATGGCGCTCGACCCGAAGGCCCATTACGACCGTGGCTTCCATCCGACCGGGACGTGCGGCGTGTTCGGCGCGACCGCGGCCGGTGCCAGCCTGCTCGGCCTCTCGGCGGCCGAGCTCGAGAGCGCATTCGGTGTCAACGGCAGCCAGGCGGCCGCGAGCCTTCAGTTCTTCGACAACGGCGCCTGGAACAAGCGGATCCATCCCGGGCTCGCGGCGCACAACGCGATCGTCGCGCTCGAGCTCGCCCGTCGGGGCTTCGTCGGCGCCTCGAGCCCGATCGAGGGGAAGAGAGGCTTCCTGCGCGGCTACTCGGATGCGGCCCGGCCCGAGCGCGCGGTCGAGGGGCTCGGCGAGCGCTTCGAGATCCTGCACACCGCGATCAAGCCGTATCCCGCCTGCCGGTACGCGCACGCGCCGATCGACGCGATCGTCGAGCTCGCAGAGGCGAACGCCCTCGAGCCCGGTGAGGTGCGGTCCGTGCGGATCGGCCTCTCCGACGCGGGGTTCGACCTGATCGGCGACCCGATCGAGCGCAAGCGTCGCGTCGCGAACGTCGTCGACGGCCAGTTCTCGATGCCCTTCCTCGCCGCAGCCGCAATCCTGCGCCGGCGCCTGGGCTGGAGCGACTACGACCTCGTCGGCGATCCCGGGGCGGAGGCGCTGATGCAGCGCGTCGAGGTCTTCCGGGACGACGAGGCGAACAGCGTCTACCCGGAGAAGTGGATGGCCTCCGTGGAGATCGTGACGGAGCGGGGCACGTTCGCCGACCGGCGCTGGCGGACGCGCGGCGAGGCCGAGGATCCGCTCTCGTGGGCGGAGATCGAGGCGAAGTTCGACGACCTCGCCTCGGCCGCGCTGCCCGAGGACGGGCGGCGCGCGATCGTCGATGCGGTCCGCAACCTGCCGGAGCTCGACGACGTCGGGGAGCTCGGCGCGCTGCTGCGCGCGGGCGCGCGCCAGCCCGTCGCTTAGACGATTCCCTCGGCGCGGAGGTCGGCGAGCTCTGCCTCCGACAGGCCGAGCAAGCCGACGTAGACCTCCTCGTTGTGCGCGCCGAGGCGCGGGGCGAGCGGGCCGACCTCGCCCGGAGTCTCCGAGAAGCGCGGCGCCACCGATTGCACCCGCACTTCGCCGAGCTCCTCGTCGCTGACGCGCTCGAAGACGCCCCGGGCGACCACGTGCGCGTCCTCGAAGAGGCTCGCCACGTCGTGGACGGGCGCGACGGCGACCTCCTCCCGCTCGAGCAAGGCGATCGCCTCGTCGCGCGTCTGCCCTGCGGCCCAGTCGGCGACCAGCGCGTCGATCTCGTCCGAGTGCTCTAGCCGGCTCTGCGGGTCGGCGTAGGCGGGGTCGTCGGCCAGCTCGGGCCGGCCGATCGCGCGGAAGACCCGGAGCGCGATCGTCGGCGCGCTCGCCGAGATCGCCAGCCAGCGGCCGTCGCTGCAGCGGTAAGCGTTCCGGGGCACGACCTCCGGCATCCGGTTGCCGCGCCGCTCCCGATTGTTCCCGAGCTGGTCGTACTCGAGGAAGATCGGCTCGAGCATCCGCATCAGCGGCTCGAGCAGCGCGAGGTCGATGAACTGGCCGCCTCCGCCCTTCGCGTCGCGGTGGTAGAGGGCCGCCAGCACCGCGTAGGTCCCCGCGAGACCGGCGACGGCGTCGGCGAGCGGGAACGGCGGTAGCGTGGGCGGACCGCCGGGCTCGCCGGTGACGTGCGCGAAGCCGCTCATCGCCTCGACGAGCGTGCCGAAACCGGGCTTCGACGCGTACGGCCCGGTCTGCCCGAAGCCGGAGATGCGCAGGAGCACGAGGTCCGGGTTGGCGGCGTGGAGCGTCTCCCAGCCGATGTTCCAGCGCTCGAGCGTGCCCGGGCGGAAGTTCTCGAGGACGGCGTCCGAGCGCTTGGCGAGCTCCAGGAAGAGCTCCTGCCCGCGCGGCGAGCGCAGGTCGAGCGTGACCGAGCGCTTGCCGCGGCCGACGCTCTTCCAGTAGAGGCCGACCCCGTCCTTCTGCGCGCCCCAGCGGCGCAGGTGGTCGCCGCCCGCCGGCTGCTCGACCTTGATCACGTCGGCGCCGAGCTCGCCGAGGTACGTGGCGACGAGCGGCGCGGCCGCGAGCGTGCCCGCGTCGATCACGCGGAGACCGTCGAGCGGGCCCATCAGACGACGCCCTCCCGCTCGAGCCGGCCGATCTCCTCGCCCGAGAGCCCGAGTACGCGGCCGTAGACCTCGTGGTTGTGCTCGCGGTGGCGCGGGCCCGCGTGCCCGATCCGCCCGGGCGTCGCGGTCAGCCTCGGGACGACGTTCTGCATCCGCACCGTCCCGAGCTCCTCGTCGGCAACGGCAGCGACGTTCTCGCGCGCGCGCACGTGAGGATCTTCGACGACCTGGCGCACGTCGTTGACCGGTCCCGCGGGCGCGCCCTCGCGCTCGAGGATCCCGAGCGCCTCGTCGAGCGTCAGCTTTCCGACCGCCTGCTGGAGCGCATCGTCGAGCGCGTCCGCGTTCTCGATCCGGAGATGGTTCGTCGCGAAGCGCGGGTCTACGAGCAGCCCGTCGAGCCCGAGCGCCCGGGCGATCCGCTCGAAGGTCGCCTGCGTCGAGCCGGCGATCGCCAGCCATTTCCCGTCGGCTGAGTGGTAGGTGTTGCGAGGCGAGACGAACGGGAGCCGCGAGCCGTCTCGCTGCTGGACGATCCCGAGCTGGTCGAAATCGACGACCTGCGGGCCGAGCAGCGTCAGGAGGCCCTCGTAGAGCGCGAGGTCGACGACCTGCCCCTCGCCGCCGGCCGCGTCACGGTTGTACAGCGCCAGCACGACCGCGAACGCGCCGAAGATCGCCGTGGACGTGTCGCCGAGCCCGAAGGACGGCAGCAGCGGGGAGCGGTCCGGGAACCCGGTGATGTGAGCGGCTCCGGAGAACGCCTCCGCGAGCGTTCCGAAGCCGGGCCGGGGCGAGTACGGGCCCGTCTGGCCGAACCCGGAGACCCGTAGGATCACGAGTCGCGGGTTGGCCGCGCGCAGGTCGTCCGGGCCGAGCCCCCAGCGCTCCATCGTGCCGGGCCGGAAGCTCTCGCAGACGACGTCGGACTCGGCCGCGAGCCTCAGCGCGAGCTCGACCCCCTCGGGCACCCGCAGATCGAGGCCGATCGTCTTCTTCCCCCGGTTCAGCACCTTGAAGAAGAGGCCGACGCCGTCCTTGGCGTTCCCCCAGTTGCGGAGCTCGTCGGGCTTCGAGGGATGCTCGACCTTGATCACCTCGGCTCCGAAGTCGGCGAGGTACATCGTCGCCATCGGCCCCGCGAGCAGGTTCGAGAGGTCGAGCACCCGCACCCCGTCGAGTGGTCTCCTGTCCGTCATGCGTCGATGACGATCGCGCCGTCGTCGACCGTGACCGGGTAGGTCTTCACACGGATGCGCTCCGGCTCGAAGATCGAGCGCCCGCTCTCGAGATCGAACTCCCAGCCGTGCCAGGGGCAGCGGAGGACCCGGCCGCTGAGCCCGTAGACGTATTCGTACGGGTCCGAAGGCATCATCGTCCCGCCGACAGTCCCCTCGCAGAGGGGCGCGCCCTGGTGCGGGCAGACGTTCCGCAGCGCGTAGAGCGTGCCGTCGACGTTGATCACGCCGATCGAGCGACCGTCGATCTCCACGATCTTCCGGGACCCCGGCGCCAGCTCGGCGACGCTGCAGACCACGTGTTTGGCCATCGGCGCGCGAGTATAGGCGCGGTGGCTTTGGTACCGTGCGCGGGGTCGTGAGCGCCGACGGCCAAGGAGTCAAGATCGTCCGCTCCACCGAGGGTGAGACCCGCTCGATCGAGGTCTCGGGCGCACGCGGCCTGACCGAGACGCTCCTGCTCGACTACGACGACGGTCCCGGGAACTTCGATCTCGGTTACGTCACCCTCGAGCCCGGCGGCGTCTCGGCCGATCACGAGCACCCGTGGGAGCAGGCGAACTTCGTCCTCGCCGGCGAAGGATCCGTCTTCGCGGGCGGCGAGACGCACGAGGTGCGCGCGCAGGACTTCGTCTTCACACCCCCGAACGTCCGTCACTACTTCACGAATGGCGGCGACGAGGAGCTCGTGCTCCTCTGCATGCGCGGCCGAAGGAGCGAGACATGAGCGCAACCGTCCCGGAGCAGGCGGGGAAGCCCGCGAAGCAGACCTTCTCGACGATCGACTGCGATGTCCACCCGCACCTGAAGGATGGGATCGCCTCGCTCGAGCCCTACCTGTCGTCGGCATGGCGGCGGCGCCTGCTCGGCGCCTCGAACGAGGAGTCGTGGGCGAAGGACGTGTACGCGTCGAAGTTCAGCCTGCCGAAGAACGACCTCTACATCAACCCGGTCGGCGCGATGCGCCGCGACAGCTTCCCCGAGGACGGCTCCGTCCCCGGATCGGACCCCCAGCTCGTCGCGCGCCAGCTGCTCGACGGCTTCGAGATCGACCGCGCGGTGCTGATCACGGGCAACACGCTCGGACTCGGAGCGCTCCCGGACGCCGATGCCGCGGCCACGATCGCATCGGCCACGAACGAGTGGCTGACCGACGAGTGGCTCGCCGCCGACGAGCGGTTCCGCGCCGCGATCGTCGTGGCGCCGCAGGACCCCGCGCAGGCGGCCGCCGAGATCGACCGCGTCGGCGACCGGCCCGGCGTCGTCGCTGTCTTCCTGCCGCTCGTCGGCGTCCTGATGGGCGACCGGCGCTGGTACCCGATCTACGAGGCGGCCGAGCGCCACGGCCTGCCGATCACCCTGCACCCCAACTCCGTCGACGGGATCTACCAGGGCGCGCCCGCGATCGCCGGCGGGACTGCCACCTACTACGTCGAGTGGCACGCCGCGCTCACGCAGGTCTTCCAGGCGAACGTGATCAGCCTCGTCTGCCACGGCGTCTTCGAACGCTTCCCCGGCCTCAGGGTCGTGGTCGCCGAGGGAGGCTTCGCCTGGCTTCCCGACGTGATGTGGCGCCTCGACAAGAACTGGGAGTCGCTGCGCGACGAGGTGCCGTGGGTGAAGCGCCTGCCGAGCGAGTACGTGTTCGACCACATTCGCTTCACGACGCAGCCGTTCGTCGAGCCGAAGAACAAGGAGCACGTCAAGGCGATCTGCGAGATCGTCCAGGCCGAGAAGACGCTGCTCTTCAGCTCCGACTACCCGCACTGGGACTTCGACAACCCCCTGCGCGCGCTGAACGCGCTGCCGCCGGAGAGCCGGCAGCGCATCCGCGTCGAGAACGCCGTCGAGCTGTACGGCGACCGCCTGCTCTAACTCGTCGCTGCGGCGCTCACGTCGGCCTTCGTCCCTCCTCGGAGGGCGTAGCTGTGCGTCTCGCCGAGGTCCAGGAGCTCGGCGATCCGGCGGGCGCCTTCGAGGAGCACGCCGCAGTCGACGCCGGTCTCGACTCCGAGCTCTTCCAGCATCTGCGCGAGATCCTCGGTCGCGACATTGCCGAACGGGGCCATCCCCGCCGGCATCGCGAGCCCCCCGCCGAGCCCGCAGACCGATCCCTCGAGCACCGTCGCGCCGGCGTCGAGAGCCGCGAGCGCGTTCGCGAGCGCCATCCCGTTGGTGTTGTGCAGGTGGACGCCGAGCTCGAGGCCGGGGAAACGGTCGAGGATCCGGGCGCACAGGTCGTGCACGGCCCGCGGGCCATCGACGCCCGCGCTGGTCGAGACGTAGACGGAGTCGATCCCCGCGCCGCGGAGCCGCTCGACGATGCCGAGGACGCGCTCGGGCGGGATCTCGCCCTCGTACGGGCACCAGAGTGCGAGCCCGATCGCGGCCGTGACGGCGAGGCCCGCGGCGTGCGCGACCCCGGCGATCTCGGTGGCCGCGGCGACGCTCTCCTCGACGCTCATGTTCTGGTTCTTGCGGTTGTAGGTCTCGCTCGCCGTCGTCAGCGCAAGCACCTCGTCCACGCCGGCGGCGGCCGCACGCTCGGCGCCGCGACGGTTCGGGACGAGTGCGCGGTAGGCGCAACCGGGCACGCGAGGAAGCCGGGCGACGAGCTCCTCGGCGTCCGCGAGCTGCGGCACGACGTCGGCCCGCACGAACGAGGTGATCTCGATCTTCGGCAGCCCCGACCGGGCGAGCAGCGCGATCAGCTCGACCTTGACCTCGACCGGATAGACGCGCGCGAGGCTCTGCAGGCCGTCACGCGGTCCGACCTCCACGAGCGTCGCGCGAACGGGAAGGTTCAACCGGCGATCCTCGCCACGACTGCGTCGCCGACCTCCGCGGTCGACGCGGTGCCACCGACGTCGCGCGTCCGCGGCCCGTCGCGGCACACGTCCTCGAGCGCCTGCAGCACCCGCCGCGCGGCCTCCTCCTCGCCGAGGTGCCCGAGCAGCAGCGAGGCGCTCCAGATCGCGCCTGCGGGATTCGCGATCCCGCGGCCGGCGATGTCCGGCGCCGACCCGTGTACCGGCTCGAAGAGCCCGGGAACGCCGGCGGCGCCAGGTGAGAGGTTCGCGCTGGCCGCCATCCCGAGCCCACCCTGGAGCGCCGCCGCGAGGTCGGTGAGGATGTCGCCGAAGAGATTCGACGCGACCACCACGTCGAGGCTCCCGGGGTCGCGGACGATCCGTGTCGTGAGGGCGTCGACGAGCACGCGCTCGACGCGAACGTCCGGATGCCCGACCGCGACCTCGTCGACGATCTCGTCCCAGAGGACGTAGCCGAAGCGAGAGGCATTCGACTTCGTGGCGCTCGTGACGACGCCCCGGCGCGAGGCAGCGAGCCCGAACGCGTACCGAACGACCCGCTCGACGCCGACGCGCGTGAAGATGCTCGTCTCGACCGCGGTCTCGTGCGGCAGCCCCAGATGCGCCCGCCCGCCCGCGCCCGAGTACTCGCCTTCGGTGTTCTCACGGACGAAGACCATGTCGACGTCGGCCGCCGCGCGGCCGGCGAGCGGGCAAGGAATCCCCTCGAGCAGGCGGGCGGGGCGCACATTCGCCCAGAGGTCGAGCTCCTGGCGGATCTTCAGGATGCAGCCCCACAGCGCGACCGGGTCGGGCACCGACGGGTCGCCGACGGCGCCCATCAAAATCGCGTCGTGCGCTCTCAGGACGTCGATCGCGTCGGCGGGCATCATCGCGCCGTGCTCGTGCCAGAATGCGGAGCCCCAGGGCAGCTCCGTCCATTCGACCCCGGGGGCCGCGGCGTCGATCGCCTTTCGCGCTTCGGCGGTCACCTCGGGACCCACGCCGTCACCGGGCAGCAGTGCGATCTTCACGCTCTGGAGCCTGCCAGCTTTCGGCCCGTGGCGTGCCGGTCAGGCGGGGGCCCTGCTACGCTTGTCTTGCGGCACCTCAATGACCGGTGCCGCTGATCACTCCGCGGGCCAGAGTCATCGGACACCGCGAAGAGTCCGCCCTCAACAGAGTAGGTCGGAGCAAGCTGGCCTGGTCGGCGATGAAGCTCAGGCTTGTCCTACGTCATGAAGGGGCAGGAGTTGGGCCTCGTTTAGCCTTGTCTTCAACAGGGAAAACAGGCGGACGTGCCATCGCTTGCTCCCCCACGAGGAGCCCGGCACTCCGGGGGACAAACAGGAAGGACCGAATATGACGCTTTCCATCTTCAAACGCCAGCCGGGCGCGAGACGTTTCCGCTCCCGCGCCACGCAGGCGACGGCCCTGGCCGCGCTGTTCGTGCTCGGGATGCTGCTGACGCTCGTCGGCGGCGCCGCGGCGGCGCCGACAGCCGTGTCGCTCGCAACCGCAAACAGTTTCGCGGTCCTGGCCGGCACCGCGATCACCGACATCCCGCCCTCCCCGATCACCGGGGACGTGGGGGTCAGCCCGGCATCCGGCAGTTCCATCACCGGGCTGACGTGCGCCGAGGTCACCGGCACGATCTACTCGGTCGATGGTTCCGGCCCGCTTCCCTGCCGCGTGACCAACGCCTTCTTTCTCACGGGGGCGAAGAACGACTTGACCAAGGCCTATGTCGATGCCGCTGGGCGGACGCCCGACACCACGTTCGTTGCGGCCGACAACCAGCTCGGCGGGCAGACGCTGGCCCCCGGCGTCTATAAATTCGGCCATGGCACAACCGCCAACCTGAGCGGTAACCTGACCCTCAGCGGCGATGCCAGCGCCGTCTGGATCTTCCAGGCCACGTCCGACCTCGTCACCGCCAGTTCCAGCACGGTGACCCTCACCGGCGGTGCACAGTCCTGCAACGTCTTCTGGCAGGTCACCAGCTCCGCGACGCTCGGCACCAGCTCCACCTTCCGGGGAACCATCCTCGCGTTGACCAGCATCACCGTCACCAACGGCGTGACGATCGACGGGCGCGTGCTGGCACAAAACGGCGCAGTCACACTCGACCACGACACGATCACCAAATCGACCTGCGCGGCTCCCCCGCCGCCGCCGCCGGCGACGACGACCGCCGCGACAACGACCGCCGCGACAACGACCGCCGCGACAACGACCGCGGCTACGACCGCGGCTACCACCACCACCGCCCCGACCACCACGGTTGCTCCGACCACCACGGCGGCCACGACCACCAAGGCGGCTCCGACCACCACGGCGGCTCCGACCACCACGGCGGCTCCGACCACCACGGCGGCCACGACCACCAAGGCCGGTAGCGTCGCGGCAGCAGCGAAGAAGCTTGCAACGGCGAAGAAGAAGAAGGCCGCTGGTCACGCCCGACCGCCCCTCCACCACGTCGGGTTTACAGGTTGACCGAGGTCCCGCTGGAACCCGACCGGCTCCAGCGACCACGAGCGGGCGGCGTCGCCGCCCGCTCGTCC
>DAISLG010000008.1:0-7134 GCA_036820565.1 Gaiellaceae bacterium
CTCCCCCGATGGCACGCGTCGCCTTCGAGCACGTGACGAAGCAGTACCCGGACGCGACCGTCGGCGTCGACGACCTCGACCTCGTGATCGAGGACGGCGAGTTCATGGTGCTGGTCGGCCCCTCCGGCTGCGGCAAGACGACGGCGCTGCGCTGCGTCGCCGGGCTCGAGGACATCTCCTCGGGACGGCTGCGGATCGGCGACCGGGTCGTCAACCGCGTGCCCTCGAAGGACCGCAACATCGCGATGGTGTTCCAGTCCTACGCGCTCTACCCGCACATGAGCGTGTTCGACAACCTCGCCTTCGGCCTGCAGCTGCTGAAGACGCCCAAGGCCGAGATCAAGCGGCGCGTCGAGCAGGCGGGGAAGATCCTCGACCTCTCGCAACTGCTCGACCGGAAGCCGAAACAGCTCTCCGGCGGCCAGCGCCAGCGCGTCGCGCTGGGCCGGGCGATCGTGCGCGAGCCGCAGGTCTTCCTGATGGACGAGCCGCTGTCGAACCTCGACGCGAAGCTTCGCGTGCAGACCCGCGCGGAGATCCTGCGCCTCCAGCGCCGGCTGAAGACGACGACCGTCTACGTCACCCACGACCAGGTCGAGGCGATGACGATGGGCGACCGGATCGCCGTCATGAGCAAGGGCGTGCTCCAGCAGGTGGGAACGCCGAAGGAGCTCTACGACCGGCCGCAGAACGTGTTCGTCGCAGCCTTCATCGGCTCGCCGTCGATGAACTTCGCCCAGGCGAAGGTGGACGACGGTGCGCTCGTGGTCGGCTCGATCCGCTCGCCCCTGCCGGCCACCGCACGGCTCGAGCGCGGGCAGGAGGTGCTGGTCGGCTTCCGGCCCGAGCACATGGTGCTCGCCAACGGCGACCAGCGCGACGCGCTCAGGATGACCGCGAGCGTGGACGTGGTCGAGTACCTCGGGCACGAGGAGCTGATCCACGCGCAGACCGAGGGCGCGGAGTTCGTCGCGCTCATCTCCTCCGACCGCATGGTGCAGGAGGGGCAGCGCGTCGAGCTGGCGGTCCCCTCCGAGAAGCTCCACCTCTTCGACCCGGAGACCGAGGGTCGGCTGACGAGCCCTTGAACAGGCCTGAACCCAACGATAGGGTCGATCCGACCAGCCGCACCGGCCGGTCTTCCAAGGAGGTCACGTGAAGCATTCAAAGTTTGCCGCGCCCGCTCTCGCGCTCGCCGCGGTCGTCGTCACCGGCGCACTCGCCGTGACGGCCGGGGCGAGGCCGGAGGCGAACGCCAAGACATCCGCGAAGACCATCTCCGTCCTGTCGCTCTGGGGCGGAAGCGAGAAAGACGCGTTCTTGAAGGTGCTCGCCGGCTTCACGAAGAAGACGGGCGTCAAAGTCCAGTACGAGACGGCTCGCGACTTCCTGCCGGTGATCCGCACGCGGATCGCGGCGGGGAATCCGCCGAACGTCGCGATCGTCCCCCGGCCCGGCGTGCTCGCCGATCTCGCCCGCCAGGGCGCGCTCAAGAACATCGAGTCGATGGGCCTGACGAAGAGCTACCTGTCCAAGTCCTACGGGCCGGCGTGGATGGACCTCGGCACCGTCGACGGCAAGATCTACGGCTTCGCCGCGAAGGCGAACTCGAAGAGCGTGATCTGGTACTCGCCCGCCGACTTCGCCAAGCTGGGCGTGTCGGTGCCGACGACCTGGGCGCAGATGATCGCGGTCACGAAGAAGATCAAGGCCACGGGCGAGTCGCCGTGGGCCGTCGGCGCCAAGGACTCGTGGACGCTGACGGACTGGTTCGAGAACATCTACGTCCGCCAGGCCGGGCCCGACAAGTACGCGAGCCTGTTCAGCGGCAAGCTGTCGTTCGCCGACCCGTCGGTGGCGGCCGGGCTGAAGACGATGACGGCGATCATCAACGACAACTACGTCGTCGGCGGCGTCCAGGGCGCGCTGGGCACGGGCTTCGTGGACGGCATCGGCCACGTGTTCGGGACGAGCCCCGACGCGCACCTCTACATGGAGGGCGGCTTCGTCGGTGGGATCGCGCTCGGCGACGTCAACCCGAAGCTGAAGCCGGGCAAGACGATCCAGGAGGCCCCGTTCCCGACGATCAACCCGAAGTACGGCAGCCCCGTGGTCGGCGGCGGTGACCTCACCGCGGCGTTCAAGGACACCCCCGAGGTGCGGCAGCTGCTGCTGTACCTGTCGTCGGCGGAGGCCGGGAAGATCTGGGTCTCGACCGGCGCAATCGTGTCGCCGAACAAGGGCGTCAAGGCGAGCTATTACCCGAACGCCCTCGTCCGCAAGGAGGCGGCCCAGGTCGCCGGCGCGAAGGTGTTCCGGTTCGACGGCTCCGACCTCCTGCCTGGCGCGCTCGGCGAGGACTGGGGCACGACGCTCCAGAAGGTGATCTCCAACCCGAAGGACATCGGCAAGTTGCTGAAGAGCTTCCAGACCGAGGCGAAGCGGGAGTTCAAGAAGTAGGACCGGGTGGTGGCGGCGCCCCCACGCGGGCGTCGCCACCACCACCCTCGCATGGCTCAGGGTCCGATCCCCGCACTCGTCGACGAGCCCCGCGGCTGGTGGGGTCGCCTCGTGCAGAAGTCGCCGTGGGAGGCGACGCAGGGAGTCGTCTTCATCCTGCCCGCGATCGTGATGCTGGCCACGTTCCTCGTCTACCCGGCGATCTGGACGATCCAGCTCTCCTTCTACCGCGGCCGGGGCCTGCGCATCGAGCACTGGGTGGGGCTCGACAACTACAAGGAGCTGCTCACCCAGGACCCCAGCTTTCTCGACTACCACAGCTTTCCGCCGCAGGGCGCGCTGATCAACAACGTCAAGTGGCTGGTGGTCTACACGGGGCTCTGCATGCTGCTCGGACTCGTGTTCGCCGTGCTCGCCGGGCGCGTCCGCTACGAGCGGGTCGTGAAGGCGGTCGTGTTCGTGCCGATGTCGATCGCGGCGACGGCGGTCGGCGTGATCTGGCTGTTCGTCTACAGCCCGAGCCCGCGGATCGGCATCGTCAACGCGATCCTGCAGCACCTCGGCGGCACCCCGATCTCGTGGGTCGGCCGGGTGAGCACCGTCAACTTCGCGATCATCGTCTCCTACGTCTGGTTCTCGACGGGCTTCGCGATGGTCGTGCTCTCGGCGGCGCTGAAGGGGATCCCGACCGAGATCGTCGAGGCCGCCCGCGTCGACGGGGCGAGCGAGTGGGCGATCTTCCGCCGCATCCTCGTCCCGATGATCAGCCTGCCGATGGCGGTCGTGACCATCTGGCTGATCATCAACGTGATCAAGGTCTTCGACGTCGTCTACATCATGACCCGGGGCGGGCCGGGGGCCGCGAGCCGCGTGATCGGCTACTCGATGTTCTTCGAGACGTTCGAGAACGGGCGCGGCGGCTACGGCGCGGCGGTCGCGGTCGTGATGCTGCTCCTCGTCGTCCCGATCATGGCCCTCAACGTCCGGCGCTTCCGCAGCGAGCGGGTGACGGCCTGATGGCCGCGCCCGCCTACGAGCTCGAGCCCGAGCTCGAGACCGAGTCCGTCGGCGCGCGGATCGTTCGGTTCCTCGGCCGAACGCCCGTGCACATGGCGCTCGTCGTGATCGCGATCCTCTGGATGGTCCCCACGTTCGGACTCGGCGTCACCTCGTTTCGGCCGCGGGGCGACATCCTCTCGACCGGCTGGTGGGACGTCGTCAAGCACCCGAGCTTCACGCTGCACAACTACGACGTCGTCCTGCGGTCGGCGGGGATGGGCCGCGCCTTCCTGAACAGCCTCTTCATCACGATCCCGTCGACGCTGATCCCGCTCACGATCGGCGCGCTCGCCGCGTTCGCCTTCGCGTGGGTTCGCTTCCCGCTGCGGGACACGCTCTTCCTCTCGATGGTCGCGCTGATGGTGGTGCCGATCCAGATGTCGCTCGTGCCGCTCTTGAAGCTGTTCCGAACGATGGGCGTGACCGACAGCTACGTCGGCATCTGGCTCGCGCACACCGCCTTCGGGCTGCCGCTCGCGATCTTCCTGCTCCGCAACTTCTTCATCGCGCTGCCGCGCGACCTGATCGAGGCGGCGCGGATCGACGGCGCCTCCAATCTGGCCGTCTTCCGGCGGATCGTCGTCCCGCTCTCGGTGCCGGCGATCGCCTCCTACGGCATCTTCCAGTTCCTCTGGGTCTGGAACGACCTGCTGATGGCGCTGATCTTCGTGCAGAACCCGAACCAGCGGCCGATGACGCTGAAGATCAACGACCTGCTCTCCACCTACGGGCAGGAGTGGCACCTGCTGAGCTCGGGCGCCTTCCTGCTGATGATCGTGCCGCTCATCGTCTTCTTCAGCCTCCAGCGTTACTTCGTCCAGGGGCTGCTCGCGGGTTCCGTCAAGAGCTGATCCGTGCGGATCGTCCGCCTCGTCCCGCACACGCACTGGGATCGCGAGTGGTACCTGCCCTTCCAGGTCTTCCGCGCGCGACTCGTCGAGCTGATCGATCGCCTGCTCGAGACGATGGAGGCCGACCCGCGCTTCGTCTTCACGCTCGACGGCCAGCTGGCGACGGTGGACGACTATCTCGAGATCCGGCCGGAGGCGGAGCCGCGGCTTCGCAGGCTGATCGCCGAGGGCCGGCTCGCGGTCGGGCCGTGGCAGATCCTCGTGGACGAGTTCCTCGTCTCCGGCGAGTCGATCATCCGCAACCTGGAGACAGGCCGCCGCCGCGCGGAGGAGCTCGGCGGCGTGATGGCCGTCGGCTACCTGCCGGACATGTTCGGCCACATCGCGCAGATGCCGCAGATCCTCCGCCGCGCCGGCCTCGACAACGCCGTCGTCTGGCGCGGCGTCCCCGCGATCGTCGACCGGCACCGCTTCCTCTGGGAGGCCCCGGACGGATCGACGGTGCGCGCCGAGTACCTCGTCGGCGGCTACGGCAACGCCGCCTATCTGCTCGACGCCCCCGACCTCCTGCCGGAACGGCTCGAGACATTCGCTGAAACGGTGGGCCCGTTCTTCGGCGACGACGACCTGCTCGCCATGTACGGCACCGACCACATGGAGCCCTCGCCCGAGCTCGTCACGCAGGTCGAGCGCGCGAACGCGGCGCAGGAGCGCTACCGGGTCGAGATCGAGACGCTCGGGACCTACCTCGGCCGGAACGGCGGCGGCGAGGGGCTGCTCCGCGTGCGCGGCGAGCTTCGGTCGGCTGCGCGCGCGAACATGCTGATGGGAGTCACGTCCTCGCGCATCGACCTGAAGGCCGCGTGCGCGCGGGCCGAGCGGCTGCTGGAACGCTACGCGGAGCCGCTCCAAGCGCTCTCCGGCGAGCCGTGGCCGGACGCTCTCCTCCGGCTCGCCTGGAGCCGGGTGATCCAGAACTCGGCGCACGACTCGATCTGCGGGTGCTCGGTCGACGCGGTCTGCGAGCAGGTGCTGGCGCGCTACGCCGAGGCCGAGCAGATCGCGGGCGAGCTGACCCGCCGCGCCGCCGAGGCGGGGGCGGCGCGGGCGCCGAACGGATCGATCGTCGTCGTCAACCCGTCGCCGCACGCCCGCACCGACGTGGTCGAGCTCGACCTCCCGGTCCCCGACGCGTGGGAGGATGTCGCGCTCGAGTTGCCCGATGGGAGCCTCGCGGCGACCCAGGAGACGGGCCGCGCGCGACCCGTCCTCTACACGGCGGAGCTCGACGGCTCGGAGCTCTCAGCCTTCTTCCGGCGCATCCACGGCCGCGAGCTCTTCGGACGCTTCCTCAACGGGATGCGCGTCGAGGAAGGCCGCCTGATCTTCGATGTCGCAGACGAGCCCGATCCCGGGTGGCTCGACATCGAGGCGCTGCGCCGACGGCTTCCGACCGCAGGCCGCCGGCGCGTCGAGATCGTGGCGGAGCCGCGCCGCCGGCTGCTGGCGGCGGTGCCCGCGCCGCCGCTCGGCTGGAGTGCCGCCCGGCTCGTGCCCGGGAGGGGATCGGTCGAAAATGCCGTACAGGCGGAAGGCCACTCCCTCCGCAACGGTCTGCTCGAGGTGAGCGTGGCCGCGGACGGGACGCTGAGCGTGGGCGAGCTCGCGGGCGTCGGCCGGCTCGTCGACGGGGGCGACTTCGGCGACAGCTACAACTACGCGCCGCCGTCTGCGGACACACTCGTCGAGGAGCCGGAGTCGGTCTCGGTCGAGCCGCGCGCGAGCGGGCCGGTCGTCGGCGAGCTCGCGGTCGTGCGGACGTACCGCTGGCCGGTCGCCGTCGAGCCCGACGGGTCGGCGCGCTCGGCGAAGACCGCAGCGGTGGCGGTCACGACCGTCGTCGAGCTCCGGGCAGGCGAGCCGTTCGTGCGGCTCCGCGTCTCGTTCGAGAACCCCTGCGCCGACCACCGCCTGCGCTTCCATGTCCCCCTCCCCCGGCCCGCCGAGAGCTCATTCGCCGAGGGTCAGTTCGCCGTCGTCGAGCGCAGCGGCATCCCCGAGGCCGGCCACGGGGAGGTGCCGCTGCCGACGTACCCGGCGCGCGGTTTCGTCGACGCGGGCAGCGTCGCCGTCCTGCTCCCGCACGTGCTCGAGTACGAGCTCCTCGACGAACGCGAGCTTGCGCTGACGGTGCTGCGGGCGACGGGCCTGATCAGCCGCTCGGCGCACCCGTACCGCGAGGAGCCGGCGGGGCCCGAGGTCGCGATCCCGGACGCCCAGTGCCGCCGCGCCTGGAGCGTCGCCTTCGCGCTCTTCCCCCACGCCGGCTCGTGGGTCGAGGCCGACGTGCTCGCGCAGATGGAGCGCTACCAGCACCCGTTCGTCACCGCGGTGGGCCGCGCGGAGGCGGAAGGCCTGGCGGACGAGGAAGGGCTGCGCGTCGAGGGCAGTGGGATCGTTCTCTCCGCGCTCAGGGTCCGCGGCGAGTGGCTCGAGCTGCGACTCGCATGCGAGGTGCCCGAGCCGCGGGAGGCACTCGTCGCCGGGGGCTTCCGGGAGGCGCGGGAGGCCGACCTGCTCGGGCGCTCGGGCGACCCGCTCGCCCTCGAAGGCGGTTCGCTGCGGCTCGAGCTAGGCGCCTGGGAGATCCGGACGGTCCAGCTCAAGCGCTGACCTCGCCCGCGCCGTCGGCCGTTCGGAAGCTGACTTGGCCGGGGCGCCGCCGAGGTAGAGCTCGGCGACGCGCGGGTCTGCCAGTAGATCG
>DAISLG010000008.1:7234-24161 GCA_036820565.1 Gaiellaceae bacterium
GGCCGGGGCGCCGCCGAGGTAGAGCTCGGCGACGCGCGGGTCTGCCAGTAGATCGGCCCCCGATCCGACGAGCCGGACGACGCCCATGTCCATCACCGCGCCGGTGTGGGAGGCCGAGAGGCCGAGCCGCGCGTTCTGCTCGACGAGCAGCACCGTGCGCCCCTCGTCGTTGAGCTGCTTGATCGTGTCGAAGACCGCGTGCCGCGCCTTGGCGTCGAGCCCCATCGTCGGCTCGTCGAGCAGGATCAGCTTCGGGTCGAGCATGAGTGCGCGGGCGATCTCGATCAGCTTCTGCTGCCCGCCCGAGAGATGGCCCGCGCGGTCCGAGCGCCGCTCCTGGATGATCGGGAAGCGCTGGGCGATCTCCTCCGCGCGCCGGCGGACGAGCGTCCGGTCGCGGAGCGGATGCCCGCCCATCAGCAGGTTGTCCCAGACCGTCATCAGCGGGAAGAGGCTGCGGTCCTGCGCCACGTGGACGATCCCGTGGGAGAGGAGTGCAGCCGACGACAGGCGCGCGATCTCCGTGTCGCCGAGCCGGATCGATCCCGCCCGCGGCTTCAGCAGCCCGCTCAGCACCTTGAGCACCGTCGACTTGCCCGCGCCGTTCGGGCCGATCACGCACGTGATCTCGCCCTCGGCAATCTCGAGGTCGACGCCCCGCAGGACGTCCGCCTGGCCGTAGCCGGCGTAGATCCCGGCGATCCGCAGGAGCGTCATGTGCCGAGGTACGCGTCGAGGACGGCGGGGTCCGTTTGCACTGCCGCCGGCGCACCCTCGGCGATCTTCTTGCCGTGGTCGAGGACGATCACCGGGTCGCACAGCCCCATCACGACGTTCATGTTGTGCTCGACGACGAGGAACGTCAGGCCGCGTGCGTGCAGGTCGCGGATGCGCGCCTCGATCCGCTCGATCATCAGCGGGTTGACCCCCGCCGTCGGCTCGTCGAGGAGCACGAGCTTCGGCCGGCTCATCAACACGGTCGCGAACTCGAGCAGCTTCTTCTGTCCGTACGACAGCACGCCCGCAGGCCGGTCGGCGAGCGACTCGAGCCCGAACTCCTCCAGGAGCTCGAGCGCCTGCCGGCGGTCGTCGCGCCGGACTGCGGGCCGCATGATCCCGTACCACGGCTGGTGCACTGCGACGGTCAGGTTCTCGACCACCGACAGGTTCGCGAAGATCCGCGCCTGCTGAAACGTGCGCGTCAAGCCGCTGCGGTAGAGGCGGATCGGGTCGGGGCGGCGCACCTTCCCGCCGTCGAACCGCATCGTGCCGGTGTCCGGGCGCGTGTAGCCGGTGAGAACGTTGAACAGCGTCGTCTTGCCGGAGCCGTTCGGGCCGATCAACCCGGTCACGGTGCCCGCGGGAACGGAGATCGAGCAGCCGTCGACGGCCGTGACGCCCCCGTAGCGCTTCGTCACGCCTTCCGCTTCGAGCAGTGCCGTCATGCCGGCCCCTGCTCGACGGACGCCGTGCCGACCGCGTCGAGCCGCGATCCGCGGAAGCGCCAGCGCTCGACGAAGTACCTGAGCGACGGAAGGATCCCGCGCGGCAAGGCGAGCAGGATCAGGATGAACACCGCCGAGTAGCCGACGAGGTAGAGCTCGCTCGCGCCGAGGCGGTAGGCGAGGTACTGCTGCGTCGGGACGAGGATGACCGCGCCGAGCAGCGGGCCCCACAGCGTGCCGCTCCCTCCGAGGAAGACCGGCAGGACCGATCCGATCATCACCAGCGGGTCGACCGCGTACTGCGGATAGATGTACGTGAGGTAGTAGGCCCACACGCCGCCGGCCATCGCGGTGATCCCCGCCGAGATCGCGAACGCGAGCAGCTTCACTCCCGTCGTCCGCACGCCGAGGCCGCGCGCCTTGTCCTCGTCCTCGCGGATCGCGAACAGCATCAGCCCGACCTTGCTGCGGCGCATGTACCAGGCGAACAGCAGCCCGACGACGAGCAGGACGAGCATCGCGAAGTAGAACGGCCGCTCGTAGTGCGCCACCGAGAAGCTCGGCACCGGCAGATTCATGCCCGACGATCCGTTCGTGAGCCGCCGGATGTTGAACGCGAGGTTCTGGAACACGAACAGCAACGTCAACGTGACGATCGCGAAGGTGATCGTCCGCGTGCGCAGGGCGACCCAGCCGATCGGGAGCGAGATCAGGGCGACGAAGAGGCCGATCAGCGGCAGCACGTAGAACGGCCGGTAGCCGGATCCGATCGACATGAACGCGTGGCCGCCGTCGAGGTGGCCGCTCGTCGTGAAGACATTCGCGAGCGTGTACGCCCCCATGCCGAAGAACGCGACGTGCCCGAGCGAGATGTAGCCGCTGTACCCGGCGAAGAGGTTCCACGCCGTTGCCAGGGCGGCATACATCAGCGTGAAGATGCCGATGTTGATCACCCAGTGCTGGGAGAAGACGAACGGGAAGGCCACCAGCGCGCCCACGATCACGAGACCGCGGAGCGCGCCGACGACGTCGCGGCTCACAGCGTGCGCTCCTGCAGTCCGAAGAAGCCCCGCGGCCGGAACAGCAGCACCGCCAGGAGGACGACCAGGAACGCGGTCGGCGACCACGACGGTGAGTACTGAACGGCGACGACCGCCTCGACGATCCCCATCAGCAGGGCAGCGAGGATCGCACCACCGACGCTGCCGAGGCCGCCGAGGACGACGATCGAGAGCAGCCGGGAGATCAGGTCGTAGTGGCTCCCCGGGTTGAAGGGGTAGACGACGCCGTAGAGCGCGCCCGCCGCGGCGGCCGTGCTCGCGCCGAGGCCGAACCCGCATGCCTTCACGAACATCTCGTTGACGCCGAGCAGCCGCGCGGACATCGGGTTCTGCACCACGGCGCGGATCGACCGGCCGAAGCGCGTGGAGCGAAGGAGGGCGTACAGCGCCCCCAGGATCAGGATCGAGACGGCGAAGCCGTACACGCGCGGCTCGGAGAACTGGTAGCCCCCGATCGTCCACGACCTGTCGGCGTAGCTCGTCTGCGAGTTCCTGATCGTCGTGCCGAAGATGACGCTGAGGGACCCCTCGATCCCGAGCGCGAGCGCCCACGTCACGAGCAGCGACATCTCCTCGGCGTGCTCACCGCGCAGCGAGCGGATGAAGACGAGCTGCGTCACCGTCCCGAGCAGGAACATCCCCGGGACGAGGAGCAGGATCGACAGGAACGGGTCGATCCCGAGGTGGCTGAAGAGGAGCTGGCTGACGTACGCGGCCAGGATCACGAGGGCGCCCTGGGCGACGTTGATCACCCTCATGATCCCGAACACGAGCGTCAGCCCACTCGCCATCAGCGCGTAGACGCCGCCGGTGAGCACGCCGAGGACGACCGCCTGGATGACGGAATGCATCAGGCAGCGCGTCTCGTCCGGATTGCCGTCCTCGTCGTTCTCAGTGCCACGCCGGCTTCAGAATCGGCTTGTGGAGAGCCACGCTCGCGGGGTAGACCGGCACGAGCTTCCCGCCGACCCACTGCACGAGCGTCGTCTCGCCGTTCGGCTCGCCGTACTGATTCCAGCGCAGGTTTCCGGTGATCGTGTGCCAGACGCCCTTGTGCAGCGCCGAGATGATCTTGCCGTTGTCGATCGAATGCGTCTGCGCGACCGCCGCGGCGAGGATCTCGCCTGCCGAGTAGGCCTCCGCCGACGTCGTCGACATCTGGTCGGCCGTCCCGTGGTAGGCCTTCAGATACGCCGCGATGAACTGCTTGTTGCCCTCGAACTTCGCCTGCGGGAACCAGTCGCCCGAGCTCATGATCCCGGTCGTGTTCCTGCGGCCGATCTTCCCCGGGAAGTTCAGCGGGTCGTTCGCGCCGTTCTCGAGGTAGAGGAACTTCGGGTTGTACTTCTGCTGGATCAGGCCCTTCGCGATCGCGTAGCCGTCTTCGTTCTGCGTGCCGGCCGCGATCAGGTCGGGCTTCGAGTTGACCGTGGCGGTCACGATCGGCGACCAGTCGGTCAGCTCTGCCGGGTACAGCTTCGCGTAGACGGTCTTGATCCCCGCCTGCTCGAGCGTTTTCTGCAGGCGCTCGATGGTCGGCGCGGCGAACGGGTCGTCGAGCCTCGGGTACGCGGCGGTCTTGGGGCGCTGCGACTTCGGCAGCGAGAGGATGTAGTGCGCGAGGACGTCGGCGTTCTTGAGCGCCGGCGCCGGCTGCGCGAAGAAGACGTTGTTCAGCTTCGCGGCGAAGACCGACGGGCCGCCGCCCGCGGGCTCCACGAAGGCGTAGCCGTAACGGTGCGCGATCGTCGCCGACGGAGCGGTCAGCAGGGTCGAGAACGGCCCGAGGACGAGTTGCACCTTGTCGTGCGTGATCAGGTTCTCGTAATTCGTCACGGCCTGGTTCGGGCTCGACGTGTCGTCGACGATCTTCAGCTTCACCTGCTTGCCGAGCAGACCACCGTGCGAGTTGACGACTGTCTGCCAGGTCTTGTAGCCGCGCATCGCGGCCTTACCCTCGTCGGAGAAGTCGCCTGAGAGCGAGAGCGAGATGCCGACGGTGACGGTGTCCGCCGACCTGGACGTCCGACTCGAGCTCGATGCGAGCGTCGAGGCGGCCCAGGCGGCCGAGAGCGCTGCGATCACGACAGCGAGCGCGAGAAGCCGAAGACGAGGATGCATCGAAACCTCCTGGTTGTGTCTGATCGTCAGACCAGCTGCACATCCTCTATCACGGACGCCGAATGACCTTCAAGCACAACACCTGACCAATACCTGAATACGTGACGGCTGAGTCGAAGGTGGCCCGACCGACATCACCGTGCCGATGGTCGTCTGAGCTCGATCACCGTCTCGACGGGGAGGTCGAGCGAAGCCGACACGAGGCATGTCCTCTCGGCCTCCTCGGCGAGCGCTCGGGCCTGTGTTTCGTCGTGGGGCTCGGTCTCGAGCTCGAGTCGGAGCAGCAGCCGAGTGAAGCCGAAGCGTCCGTCGCCGCGTGTGCCGACGACGCCGTCGGCATTCACATTGAGGCTCGTGTAGGGAACACCGGCGCGGGCGGCGAGCCCGGTGAAGGTCACAGCGAGACACGAGGCGGCCGCGGCGACGAAAAAGTCCTCCGGACTCCAGGTCGCGGGGTCGGTGCCGCGGAAGACGGGCGGCGGCGTGACCTCGATCGCCGGCTTGCCCTCCACCCGTGCGGCGACACGGCGCTCGCCGAGCCACTCGACCGACAGGGGGAAGTGGAACTCCTTCGGCCGCACGATCGCAGAGGCCGAGGAGCTGCTCGCGCTCATCGTCAGCTCTCCTTAGAAGCCGAGGCCGACGGCCGGGACGAGTGGCGGCTCGGGCCGCTCCCAGGAGTAGGCGACCTCGGCGAGTCGCGGGGGCCCGGCGACGAGGTCGTGCCAGGCCGACGCCGCCGCCCAGACATTGACCTCCTCGAGGAGCGTGTGCAGGCCGCGCTCGTCGGCGGTCTCGAAGACGAAGATCGCCTCCTGCGCCGTCAGCAGCAGCTGGTGGCGCGTCAGCTCGGTCTCGTTGGGGTCGAACGGCGGGCCTGCTGCCGCCAGCTCACGGACGCGCGCCAACGCCCCTTCCTTGAGCGGGACGACGACGGTCGCCCGTTGCGGCGCCGCCAGACTCAACTCGGAGAGGCGGTCGACGAGCTCCTGGAGGATGCCCGCCTCCAAGACCGTGCTGGTCAGGTGGAACGCGCCTTGCGGCCGTTCGATCACGAGCGCGCGCCGGCCGTCCACCCGCTCACCGGCGTCATGACCGATGTGCAGGCCGTCGAGCTCGTCGTAGCCGATCTGACGGTCGACCTGCGTGCCACCGGCATCACCGACGAGGTGCAATGCGCGCGGCCCCAGCTCGAGTCGGCCAACGAAGGCCTGCCCGTCGGGTTCGCGCCACTTGACGGCGTAGCTCGTGTTCATCGTCCTGAGCGTAGGGTCACGCCGGCGATGAGCGGTCGTGGCCCCTACGGATTCCATTGCGGATAATCCGCAGATCTTCCACACGCGCCACAGCGCAGACGTAGCGGTGCCTCGTCAGCTCGTCAGAGCGGCCTCGCGGGCGAGCCCACGGACGACGAGCACAGGGCGCCTTGTCTCGCGCAAGATGCCGCGCGAGACGCTGCCGAGGAGGGCGTTGGCGACCGCGCCGTGCCCGCGCGAGCCGACGACGATCAGGTCGACGTCGTGCGAGTCGGCATCGGCGACGATCTCGTCGACGACGTCGCCGGTCAGCAGCTGCGTCGTCGCGTAGACGCCCTGGACCGCGGCGATCGCCGCCGCCTCCTCGAGCGGTGCCCGGTCGTGCTCGTCGAGCTGGTGCGGCAGGGCGCCGGTCATGCCGAAGCCGCTGGCCGGGATCACGTCGACTGCCGGTGCGACGTGGACGAAGATCACCTCCGCCTCATGTTCGCCGGCCACCTCGAGACCGAACTCGACCGCCTCGGTCGACGCCGGCGAGCCGTCGGTCGCGATCAGGATCCTCTTCATCATCGCCTCCTTCAACTGGATTCTGCTGGCTTCATCCTCGGCCTACGCATACGTCCGCCCATCCGCGCCAGCGCCGATCTCGGCTGCGTAGTTCGCCGTAGTTCGATCCTCGCGACGACAGCCGTCTCACCATCCGCGCAAGTTGGCCGACTTGCTGCGGTTCTCTACGGATAATGGCGATGTGATGAAGCCGTGATCGACGAACGTGACCGCCTGCGCGCCCTCGTCGGCGCCGGCATCGCGTTGAGCTCGGCGCGCTCGCTCGACGAGCTGCTGCAGCGGCTGGTCGACACCGCCGCAGCCCTGACCGGCGCCCGCTACGCGGCGCTCGGGGTGATCGACCGCGAGGGCCAGGCGCTCGAGCGCTTCATCACCACCGGCATCGACCGCGAGCAGCACGAGGCGATCGGAGAGCTGCCGCACGGGCGCGGCATCCTCGGCGTCCTGATCCATAACGCCGAGACGCTGCGCCTCCACGACCTCAGCGACGACCCGCGCTCGGTCGGCTTCCCGCCCAACCATCCACCGATGCGCACCTTCCTCGGCGTCCCGGTCATGCTGCGCGACGTCGCCTACGGCAACCTCTACCTCACCGAGAAAGAGGGGAGCGCCGACTTCACCGAGGAGGACGCGGAGATCGTCGGGCTGTTGGCGGCGCAGGCAGCGGTCGCGATCGAGAACGCCCGCCTCTACGAGTCGGCAACGCGTTGGTCATCGCAGCTCGAAGCGTTGAACGAGGTCGGCACCGCTCTGGCGTCGGAGATCGAACTGCCGCGCCTCCTCGCCTTGATCACGCAGCATCTGCGCAAGCTGATCGACGCCCGCCTCGTCGCCATCGCCCTTCCGCGCCCCGACGGGGCGCTGCTGATCGAGGCCGCCGACGGCGACGGAGCCGCAGGGATCCTCGGCCTGCAGCTCGAGCGCACCGGCTCGAAGAGCGGTCACGTCCTCGGGCGCGGCCGTGCCGAGCGCGTCGACGACTTGCGCGCCGACCCCGAGGTCGACTACGAGGTCGCGGGCCCCCTGGCCGCGACAACCGGTCTCTACGTCCCGCTCGTCGCCCGCGACCGCGTCATCGGCGTCATCGTCGCCCACGACAAGGTCGGCGACGACCCGCGCTTCTTGGACGACGACCTGCGCCTGGCCGAACAATTCGCCATCCGCGCCGCCGTCGCCGTCGACCAGTCGGCACGCGTCGCCCGCGACGCTCTGCGCCGCGTCGTCGAGGCACAGGAGCTCGAGCGCCGACGCCTGGCACGCGAGCTCCATGACCAGACGGGCCAAGAGCTGACGTCGGTGATCCTCGGTCTCAAGGCGGTCGAGGAGGCGCAAGATCCCGCCGGACACGCCGAGGCGCTCGCGCACGTCCGCGCCCAGGTCGTCGAGACCTTGCACGACGTGCGCCGCTTGGCGGTCGAGCTGCGGCCGAAGGCGCTTGACGACTTCGGCCTCGTCGCAGCGATCGAGCGGCTGGCCGAGACGTTCCGTGAGCAGACCGGGATCAAGGTCGACTTCGAGACGCGGCTTCCCGAGGAGCGGCTGGCGAGCGACATCGAGACGGCGCTCTACCGCATGGTCCAAGAAGGGCTCACCAACATCGTCAAGCACGCCCAGGCTCGGAATGTCAGCATCGTCCTCGGACGGTCGGCGACCGCGGTCAGCGCCGTAGTCGAGGACGACGGCCGCGGCTTCGACACCGAGGCGCGGCGTGAAGGGATGGGCCTCGACGGGATGCACGAGCGCTTGGGCCTCTTGAATGGGAAGCTAAAGATCGAGTCTCGCCCCGGCGCCGGGGCGACACTGGTCGCCGAGGTGCCATTGAGATGACTGACCCAACGCCGACAGAAGCCACGCCGGAGAAGACCGACGGGCCCCTGATCCGCACGTTGATCGTCGACGACCACGCCGTCGTCCGCAGCGGCCTCAGGAAGGTGCTCGAGGCCGAGCCCGACATCGAGGTCGTCGGCGAGGCCGGCGACGCCCGCTACGCGGTCTTCGAGACGCGGGCCAAGAAGCCGGACGTGATCTTGATGGACGTCGTCATGCCCGGCAAGAGCGGTATCGAGGCCATCCCCGACATCCTCAAGGATCACCCGCTGGCGAAGGTGCTGATCCTCTCCATGCAGGACGACCCGCGCTACGTCCGCCAGGCGTTCGAGGCCGGCGCGGTCGGCTACGTCCTCAAGGAGGCCGCGGACACCGAGCTCGTTGCCGCCGTCAGGGAGGTCGCCGCCGGTGGGCGCTACGTCCACCCGACCCTCGGCGCACGCCTGGTCACCGCCGACGCCGAGGAGCGCAAGCGCGCCGCCCAAGACCCACTCTCGGAGCGCGAGCGCGACGTCCTGCGCCTGCTCGCCCTCGGGCACACCAATCAGGAGATCGCCGACATGCTCTACATCTCGGTCCGCACCGCCGAGACGCACCGCGCCCACATCATGCAGAAGCTGCGCCTGACGACCCGCGCCGAGCTCGTCCGCTACGCGCTCGCCCAAGGACTGTTGACGGACGAGGAGTAGTGAGCCGAGCCGACGACGCGCTCGCCGTGGGCGAGCGCGTCACGCGGACTCTCTCGCTCTCAGGCGGACCAGTGCCAGCCCCGCCAGAGCCGTCGTCACCGCATCGCCGGCCAGACACCAGTCGCAGACGGCACCGATCAGCCAGAGCTGCACGAACAGCAGGTAGGTGGTGAAGCCGAGTGCGGTCAGAGCGACCATGGCTTGCGCGAGCCGGGCGAGCTCGCCACGAGCGACGGCGGCCACGAGGAGCGTCAGATAGGCGAACAGGCCAAGGGCGGCGACCGGCACTCCCAGTAGCTCCGAGTAGCGCGATCGCTGCACGGTCTCGCAGCCTCCGCTCGAGCAGGCGAGCGTCGCGCCGGTGTGGCGGGCGTAGAGCAGGTAGGCCGCCAGCCCGGCACCGACGAGTGCCAGTGCTGCAGCGGCAAGACGGAGCGGGCGCTCGTTCACTGAGCGAGGATCGATTCGATCGCCGGGCGGATCCCGTCCGGGGCGAGCGAATGCAGTGCAACGAGCTCGAGCGGTCGGCCCGTCGCTCCGATCTGAAACGACGGTGTCCCCGAGACTCCGGCGGCCCGTGCCGCCGCGGCCGCGGCTGTGATCTGGCGCTCGGTCCAGGCTGCGCGGCGGTCCTGCTCGAGGCGTACCGGGTCGAGGCCGCGCACGCCGCTGACGACCTCGGCAAGCAGGGACGGGGTAAACCAACCGCTGTTCTCAGCGCCCTGCCGACGGTAGAGCTCGTCGAGGACGTCCCAGAGGCGGTTCTGCCGACCGGCGGCGACGGTCGCCGTCAACGCCGAGCGAGAGTCGGGCCCCAAGAAGGCCAGCCCGTGGAAGACGATGCGTAGCTGCCCGCGGCGGACGTAGTCGGAGACCAGGACCGGCAGCGTCTGCCGCGTCCAGGCAGCGCAGTAGGGACATTGGAGGTCGGCGTATTCGACGAGAGTGACGGGCGCCGTCGCGTTGCCGAGGACGAGGCCTCGCTGCCGGACTCCCGCGAACAGCCGCTGCTGGGCGGCAGGCGCAGCGGCGCCGCCGGCTCGATTGGCCCCGGCATGTCTGGCGGTGAGGACGCTCGCGCCGATCAAGGCGGCCGTCATTGCCGCGGCCGCCCCCAGGATGACGGCGAACCGCCACCGACTGCTCTTCAGTCTCTGCATCGGACCTAGTGGGACATCGTTCCCTTGACGTTGCCGACGTCGAGGAGGCCGACCTGGCCCTGGTCGACGGCGGCGAAGGCGTGCGAGACGAATGGGTAGAGGCCGGGCTCCATGATCTTGACGTCGAAGACCCCGCCGCCGCCGGCCGGCACCGTCACCGTCTGCACGTTGTGCAGCGCGTCGGCCGGGTTCATGTCGCCGAACGGGTAGGCGGTGTTCAGGATCGTCCCGACGATGTGGAAGTCGGTGTCGAGCGACGGGCCGGCGTCGACGACCCAGAAGCGCACGAGATCGCCGGGCTTCGCCGTCAGGGGATGCTTGACGTACTGGCCGGCATAGCCGTTGAAGGTCATCCAGTCCGGCTGGCGGGCGTGTGCCTTGGCCATGTTGAACTGCGCCGGCTTCGCGAGCCCGTCGGAGTCGAGGTACCACTCTCCGGCGACGAGGACGTAGTTCTTGTCGGCCTTCGGCAGGACTCCGGGCTTCGGCTCGACGACGATCGCCCCGTACATGCCGTTGGCGATGTGCATCAAGACCGGCTTCGTGCCGCAGTGGTACATGAACACGCCGGGATCGTTGGCGCGGAAGGTGTAGCTGACCGACTTGCCCGGGAAAACGTCGCCGAACGCCTTGTCCGGGGCGATGCGGGCGGCGTGGAAGTCGATCGAGTGCGGAATCGCACCCTTGTTGGTCAGCGTGATCTTCACCAGCTGCCCCTGGCGGACGTGGATCACCGGCCCCGGAGCGCCGCCGGCCCAGGCCCAGGCCGCGTACTTGACGCCGGGCGCGACCTGGATGTTGATGTCGCTGAGGACGAGGTTCACGTTGGCGACGGGGCCGGCAGGTGCCGCCGGCAGCGCCGCCGGGTAGGCCTTGTGGGTAGCAGCGAGCGCGTCGGCGTTCGCCGGCGCCGCGCCGGCAAAGCTGGTCAGGGCACCGAGGCTGGCAGTCGGGCTCGTGCCCATCGAACCGCTCGCTGTGCCGGCCTTGGACGCCGCCTGGTTGGCGTCGTCGCGCGCGTTACGGGCGTCGAGCCACATGATCAGCGCGAAGAAGCCCAAGACTGCGACGAGCAGCCCGAGCAACAACGAGACGACGCCGAAGAGTGCGTCCTTGTAGCCGACGGTCTCGCCGGAACGGTTCTGCTTGGGCACGTACGGGGCGTTGCTCATCGCTTTCGCTCCTTTGTGGAATTCCCTGAGGGCGGCTTGCGCCGCCCTCAGGTCGGGGGAGGAAGTACCTGCTCAGCTCGTGGCCGTGGCCGGCGAGCGCATGCCCGCTCCCGCCGCGGCCGGGCGGCTCCGCCTGAGCGCGCCACCGAGGGCGAGTACCAGGAAGCCGATGCCGCTCAGCAGCAGGGCCACTCCGACGACGACGCCGAAGAGCGCCAGCTGCTCGGCCATGTAGGACGTGTTCAGCGCGGTCGACAGCGCCGTCTCGGTCACCCAGAGGTTGCGGGCGGCGTTGTCGACAGACCGCCCGTTCTGCTGGAGCGCCTTCGCGGCGTCGTTCGTGCCCTTGCCGTCGGCGGTGGCGTACCGCGGCATCTGGGCGTAGGTCAGGCCGCCGGTCGCCTCGAGAACGTGGATACGCATGTAGCCGGCGAAGGCCCGCGCGCGGGCACCGGTGTTGATCGGCTTGCCGGCGACGGCGACGGTCGGCAGCTTGATGCTCGACGGCAGACCGGCGTTCTTGGCCTCGGCCTTGATTGCCGCCGGGGTCATGTCGGGGGTGCCGACGATCTGCTCCAGCTTGAGGCTGTCGCGAACGGTCGAGCGGCCGTTGACACCGAGGGCGATCGCCGCGACGCCGAAGGCGACGAGGACGATGCCGGCTGCGATGCCGCCCCACTCGAGAAACTTGCGCATGGTGTTTCCTCCTCCTGTTCGGTCTTGCGTTCTGACCTGAAGGTAGGCCGGGCAGGCGCGGCGCCCATCGGGCTTCGATCGCACTCTTGCTGCGGCTTTCCCACACGACTGTTGCGGCCCACGGCCCGTGCGCGCGGCCGCATCGTGGCGCCTGCGGTTTCTCCGCAACGAGATCCGGGGCTACCCTGGTGTCCCCGAGGACGGGGGCCGGGCAGGATCGAGTCAGCCCACAGGCGCGACCTGCGGGGGAACGGCCCACTGAGAAAGGACTCCCGTTGCCGTCCGTGACAGCCCGCTCCGACCACGCCGTCGACGTCATCCTCCGCGACGGCGCGACGCTGCGCCTTCGACCACCGCAGCCCGCGGACGCCGAGGCACTCGTGTCCTTCTTCGCCGCACTCTCCCCGGAGAGCCTCCACTCGCGCTTCCACGGCGGCGCGCGGGTCGACATCTCGCTCGTCGCGCACCTGCTGGCGCAGTCCGACGACCGCGGCGCGCTTGTCGGCGTCGTCGGTGACGGGACGGCCGAGCGCGTCGTCGCCGTCGCCGAGTTCGCGCGCCTGCGTGAGCCTGCCGTCGCCGAGGTCGCCTTCGCGGTCGCCGACGAGCTGCAGGGTCGCGGCGTCGGCACACGCCTGCTGGAGCAGTTGGCGGTGCGCGCCGGCGCAGCCGGTGTCGAGCGCTTCGTCGCGGAAGTCCTCCCGGGGAATCGCGCCATGCTCGGCGTCTTCGCCGACGCCGGCTTCGACGTCGCGCGTGACCTCGGTGGCGGCGAGGTCGAGGTCCGCTTCCCGATCGCCGCCACCGACACCTACCGCGCGCGCGTCGATGAGCGCGACCATGTCGGTGTCGCCGCCTCGCTGCGGCCCTTCTTCGCCCCCTCGTCGGTTGCCGTCGTCGGCGCCTCGCGCCGGCGCGGCTCGATCGGCGGCGAGCTCTTCCGCAATATCCTGGCCGCCGACTTCGCGGGTGCGACGTATCCGGTCAATCGCAGTGGCGAACCGGTCGCCGGTGTAGCGGCCTATCGCTCGCTGGGTGACATCCTTGCGCCCGTCGACCTCGCCGTCATCTGCCTGCCGTCAGGGCAGGTGCTCGACGCCGCCGAGGCGGCGCTCGCCGCCGGCGTGCGCGCGCTCTGTGTGATCTCGTCGGGCTTCGCCGAGGTCGGGCGCGAGGGGGCTGAGCGCCAGGAGCGCCTACTGGCCCTCGTCCGCTCCCGCGGCGGGCGCTTGATCGGCCCGAACTGCCTCGGCCTGGCCGTTCCCAGCATCGGCTTGAACGCCACCTTCGCCCCGCGCGCGCTGCCGCCGGGGCGCATCGCCTTCTCGTCGCAAAGCGGTGCCTTGGGCCTGGCGCTCCTCGAAAAGGCCGCGGAGCGCAACCTCGGCTTCTCGGCGTTCGTCTCGATCGGCAACAAGGCCGACGTCTCCTCGAACGATCTGCTCGAGTGGTGGGAGGACGACGACGAGACTGACGTCGTCCTCCTCTACTTGGAGTCGTTCGGCAACCCGCGCAAGTTCGGGCGCCTCGCTCGGCGCGTCGCGCGCCGCAAGCCGATCCTCGCCCTGAAGGCCGGCACGACCCGTGCCGGGCAGCGGGCGGCGAGCTCGCACACGGCGGCGCTGGCCGGCTCCGAGGCCGCCGTCGACGCCCTCTTCCGCCAGGCCGGCGTCCTGCGGGTGCGAACACTCGAGGAGCTCGTCGACGCGGCCGCCCTCCTCTCCAGTCAGCCCCTCCCTGCCGGACGACGAACGGCTGTCCTCACCAACGCCGGCGGGCTCGGCATCCTCTGCGCCGACGCCTGTGAGGGTGCCGGTATCGAGCTCCCGCAGCTCAGCGAGGAGACCCGGCGGCGGCTGCGCGAGACGTTGCCGGTCGACGCCAGCGTCGCGAACCCGGTCGACCTCCTCGGCTCGGCGACAGCCGCGACCTACGAGACAGCCCTGCCGCTGTTGCTCGCCGACCCCGGCGTCGACAGCGTGATCGCGCTGTTCGTGCCGCCGGTCATCGCCACCGCCGAGGACGTCGGGGCCGCGATCGACCGCGCCGCCGCCGGAGCCGAGAAGCCGGTTCTCGCCGTCGTCGTCAGCGCCGACGGGATCCCGACCGCGCTGCGCCGCCCCGACACCGCAGTCGCGGCCTTCGCCTACCCGGAGTCGGCGGCGCGTGCCCTGGCCCTGGCGGTCGAGCGCGCCGAGTGGCTGCGCCGCGAGGCGGGGAATGTCCCGCTCCTCGAGGGCGTCGACGTCCGTGCCGCGCGCGAGGCCGTCGACGCCGCCCTGGCCGAGAGCGACGAGCGCTGGCTCGAGCCTGAGGAGACGCGGGCATTGCTGGCCGCCTACGGCATCCCACTCATCCCCGAGGAGACCGTCCCCGGTGTCGACGAGGCTGTCGCCGCCGCGCGTCGGCTCGGCTTCCCGGTCGTCGTCAAGACGGCCGCCGCCGGCGCGCACAAGACCGAGACCGGCGGTGTCGCGCTCAACCTGGCGAGCGAGGACGACGTACGCGCGGCCGCAACGCGCATCGGCGGTCCGCTCTTGGTGCAGCCGATGATCGCCGGCGGCGTCGAGCTCCTGGCCGGGGTCGTCCAAGGCCCCGTCTTCGGGCCCCTCGTCGCCTTCGCACCCGGAGGCGTCCTCGCCGAGCTGATCGGCGATGCCCGCTTCGCCGTCGCGCCACTGACCGACGTCGACGCGCGCGAGCTCGTCCTCGGCGGCACGGCCGGCCGCCTGATCTCGGGCTTCCGCGGCCGTCCGCCGGCGGACGCCCCGGCGCTGATCGATCTCGTCCTCCGCTTGTCGCGCCTGGCTGAGGATCTACCCGAGATCGTCGAGCTCGACTTGAACCCGGTGATCGGGCTCAGCGACCGCTGTGTCGCCGTCGACGCGCGCGTGCGCCTGCGCCGGGCAACGCCGCGCGAGCCGCTGAAGACCTGGTGAGCTGCGGATAAGCCGCAACCGAAGCGCGGGAAGCCTGCGAGCAGGTTCAGGGTCAGGGCGGATGGTGGTCGCCGTGCGCGAGGCGACAGTAGAGAGAACAAACCAAGGGAGCGTCATGAAGATGAAGCCAACGATTCCAATGCTCGCCGTGCTGGCCGTGACCGTTGTCGTCGCCGGCGTCGCGAGCGCCGTCGCCTTCGCATCGGGCAGCGGGAGCACGCATTCGGCATTGGTGATCCGCCATGAGCTGCGTGGCTGTCACACCTGGTCGGTCAACGGCGGCGCGTTCAAGCCGAGCCGAACCGTGACGCTGAGTCGCGGCGGCTGGATCACTGTCACCAACAACGACGTCATGCCCCACAAGCTCGTCAAGACGAGCGGGCCCGCCGTCACGATCACCCGCCTCAACGTCGGCATGGGGATGGGCCTGAAGGGAACCTTCCCCCCGGCGATGATGGCCCACATGGGCGCGGCCGCGAAGGTGACCTTCAACAAGGTCGGCGTCTACAAGTTCACGACCAAGGCCGGCGAGGACTACATGTCCGGGATCAAGACGATCGGCGAAGACAACGTCCTCAAGCTGAAGGTGACCGTCAGCTGACGAGGTACGACGGATCGCCAAAGAGGGGCGTGCGCGCCCCTCTTTGCTTACCCGGTTGGATAGTGAGGAGACGAAGGTCAATCGACGAGGAGGGAGACCAGCCGATGAGCGCACCCGGAAGATCCGTGAGCGGGCACCCGCTGCCGACAGCCGACCCGTTCGACATCGCCGCCGCGAAGGAGCGTCTTCAGGCGAACGGCGGCTACGAGATCGTCCATGAGTCGCCGGGGCTCGAGATCGGCGTCTACGTCCTGGTCGCCCCCGAGGCCGATCATCAGCAGCCGCACGTCGACGACGAGGTCTACGTCGTGCTCGAAGGGAGCGGCACCCTGGACGTCGAGGGCGAGCGGGTCGAGCTTCGCGAAGGCCACGCGACCTTCGTCCCAGCGGGGGCCAAGCATCAGTTCATCGGCTACGAGCAGCTGACCGTGCTCGTCATCTTCGAGAAGGGACAGCGCTGACCGACCGCACCGAGACGCCGGCCCCGGCCGACCTCGACCTGATCGACGCCTACTGGCGCGCCGCGAGATAGTCGCGCTCGTGCGATCCGCAATTTACCGCGAGCGATCGGCGGCCTGACCCCGATGGCTGCGCCGGCGCGCGGACGGATGCTGAGGGTGGCGGAGTGAGCGCCGATAGCTGAGCGCCACGGTAGGGAGCGTCAACCACAGGAGGAGGTCCCCGATGATGAACGGCTGGCACGACGGAATGGGCGGAGGTTGGTGGATTCTGATGACCGTGTTCTGGGTCGGCCTGATCGTCGCGATCGTCTGGGCGGGAGCGCAGCTCTTCGCCCGGCCGGGCCGGGTCGATCACTCCGCCGGAGCGGGCGAGCGGCCGGGGGAGATCCTCGAGCGACGCCTGGCGAGCGGGGAGATCGACGTCGAGACCTACGACGCCCTGCGCGAGAAGCTTCGCGCAACGCACTGAAGGGGGACGGGCGCGACGGCGGCCAAACCACACGGTGGCGATAGCGCCGTGACCGGCTCCGAGGCGTAGTGCAGCCCGCCGACGTGCAGGACGGTCGACTCCCGCAGTTCGGTGGCGGTCGCCATCAGCGGGTTCTGGCGAAGCGCTGGACGGCCGCCAGCAGCTCCTCGGTCTTCTCTGTCGCGTCGTCTGCGTCGCCGGATGCCAGCGCGCCCACGACGCAATGGCGAACGTGGTCGTCGAGCAGCTTGTACGCGAGCGACTCGAGCGCCGTGTTGGCGGCGGCGATCTGGGTGAGGATGTCGATGCAGTAGCGGTCGTCCTCGACCATCTTCTCGATCCCGCGCACCTGCCCCTCGATCCGGTGCAGACGCTTGACGACCGCGTCCTTGCCGGCCGTGTACCCGTACGTCTTCGTCTCGGCCTTGCTCATGCGGAGGCTCCTTCGCGGTCGGAGTGGAAG
>DAISLG010000009.1:0-22825 GCA_036820565.1 Gaiellaceae bacterium
CCGGCCGCCTTCGCGACGAGCTCGACGGTGCGGTCGTCGTGCGTCGGCCCGAGCCCGCCTGAGACAAGGCAGAGGTCGTGCTCGAGCCCGTCCCTGAGCGCGGCCTCGAGCTCCTCCGGGCGGTCGCCGACGATCGTGATGCTCGCGGGCTCGAGGCCAAGGGCGACGAGCTCGCCCGCGAGGAACGGGCCGTTGAGGTCGTTGCGGTCGCCCCGGACGAGCTCGCTACCCGTGACGACGATCGCCGCGCGGGGGGTCAAGCGGCGGAGATCGCGCGAACGTGGCGCGGCGTGACCGTGAACGTCCGCGGCGAGCCGGAGCCGATCTGGGCGACGCGGCCGTTCAGCCTGACCGTCAGGTTCTCCGGCGTCGAGATCTGGAGCCACATCTGCGGGCGGACGAACGAGAGCCGCTTGCCGCGCTCGAGCGTCCCGTCCCAGAGCTGCCGACCCGCGACGGAGCCGGCGTGCACGGTGACGTGCGAGCTGCCCCGCGTGGCGACGATCACCAGACGGGCCGTGGGCTTGTGGTAGCGGCGACGGATCGTGCCCTGCCCGGCGGTCATGACCCCGTGCTGGGCCTGCGGGACGACCTCGCGGCTCTTGCCCGAGTTCCAGGCGGCGATCGTCAGCGCCGCCACGAGCGCGATCGCCGCGAGGACGATCAGGACGACGTTGGACTCGAGCCGGCCCTTGCGCTGCGGGCGAACGGTGCTCCGTCGCGGCCGCAAGGGCGTGTCCTCGTCGCCGGAGACGAACCGCGTGTTGTACTCGTCGACGTAGAGCTGCCCGTCGAGCCCGAGTACCTCCGCGTAGTTGCGCAGGAAGCCCTTGACGTACGTCTGGGACGGGAGGATGTCGAACTGCTCGTCCTCGAGGGCGCGCAGGTACTTCCCCCGAATCTTCGTGAGTTGCTCCACGGCGGGGAAGTCGAGACGCTGGCGCAGGCGCGCCTCGCGGAGGCTGGTTCCGATCTCGAACATGAACCGGAAAGTGTAGACGCGTTAGGACGCGAGGCGAAGAATCGCGTAGACGGCCAACGCGAGGCCGCCCGTCACGCCGAGATAGGCGCCGACGAGGCCGAGCAGCCGCCCGACGCGCGCGGCGTCCTCCCCGGGGCGCGCGAGCGTCCGCGCGAAGCGCGCCCGGGCCTTCCGCGCCGCGAGGACGGCGGCGATGCCCAGGACGAACGCGGCCGGGACGCCGGCGAAGACGCCGTCGAGCAGGCGGAGGCCGTGGCCGAGCCACGACGCGGCGACGCCGAGCGGGATCGCGGCCACGGCCGCCGCGCCGAGGACGACCGAAGCCGTCGCCGGCCGGTTACTGTTTCTTGTACGGCCGGCCAACGGCTGCGGGTGGGATCGAGCGGCCGATCACGCCCGCTACGGCGATCAGGGTGAGCGCGTACGGGAGCGCCTGGAAGAGGACGGCTGCGGAGGTCGAGTACGTCGGCAACCGGTCGGCGAGCGCGCTCGAGAAGCCGAACAGGAGCGCTGCGCCGAAGGCGCCGAACGGCCTCCACTTGCCGAAGATCAGCGCAGCCAGGCCGATGAAGCCGCGGCCGTTCGTCATCCCCTCGTTGAACGAGTGCACGAACCCGATCGAGAGGTACGCGCCGCCGAGCGCCGCGAGCATCCCGGAGATGACGACCGCGATGTACCGCGTCCGGTAGACGTTGATCCCGACCGTGTCGGCCGCACGCGGATGCTCGCCGACCGAGCGGAGCCGCAGCCCGAACGGTGTCCGGAACATGACGACGTACGAGATGCCGAGCAGCGCGAACATCACCCAGATCATCAGGTTGAGGTGCCCGAGCACCGGCCCGATGAAGTAGACGCCGCCGAGCCCCGGGATGTTCACGTCGGGGATCTGGGAGATCTCGGCCGGCGTCCCGTTCTCTGCGTAGCGCTGGATGAAGATGTAGCCGGTGACGCCGAGCGCGAGGAAGTTGATCGCGGTACCGCCGACGATCTGGTCGGCGCGGAGGTGGATCGCGAAGAAGGCGTGCACGAGCGCGAACGCGCCGCCGGCGGCCATGGCGCACAGGAGGCCGACGACCCAGCTCCCCGCGAGGTCGTCGCCGAGGATCCCGAAGAACGCGCCGGCAAGCATCATCCCCTCGAGCCCGATGTTCACGACGCCGCTCCGCTCGGAGAACATCCCGCCGATCGCGGCGAACGTCAGCGGCGTCGCGTAGCGCAGCATCGCCGCGAAGAGGGCCGACCAGACCACCACCGTGTCGAGGTGCGCCTGGCTCGAGCGGGTCGCGAGGATCCCGCCGGCGATGCCGAGCAGCCCGGCGGCGACCGCGCCCCAGCCGATCCGGCGGACGCCGCGGCTCGTCGCCCAGATCCCGGCGGCCACGGCGACGATGCCGACGGCGATCGGGACGAACAGCGTCCGCGTCGAGAGCGGCGGCAGCGCAAGCCAGAAGGCGAGCAGGCCGAGCCCGATCCCGGCGAGGCCGACCTGCTTCGGCGCGCCCAGCTTCTCCCGGTCGAACGTGAACGCGGTCACGCTTTCCTCCCGGGTACGAGCCTGCGGCGTGCCGCCCACGCACCGGTCACGAGCACGTCCGCGCCGACGAAGAGGACGATCAGGCCCTGGATGATCAGCGTCAGGTTGCTCGCCAGGTTCGGCGAGAAGACACTTGGGTCGAGCTGGCGCCCCGAGGTGCCGTTCAGGAGCGCGCCGAAGAGCAGCGCGGCCGCGCCGACGCCGACCGCCGTGTTGCGGCCGAGCAGTGCCACGGCGATCCCGACGAAGCCGATCGTCGACGTCTTCACGTCGATGTCGCCGAGGCGGAACTGCCAGCCGAGGATGTCGATCGCGCCCGCGAGGCCGGCGAAGAGGCCGGAGATCGCCATCGCGAGGAAGTAGTTGCGGCGCACGCTGATCCCGCCGTAGCGGGCGGCCTCCGGGTTGAAGCCGACGGCGCGCACCTCGTAGCCGAGCGTCGTCCGGTTGAGGACGATCCAGAACACGAAGAGCGCCGCGATCGCGATGAAGAAGCCGACGTGGAGCCCCTGGAGCAGCGGGTCGCCCCAGAAGACGGGCAGCTTCGCCTTGTCGACCACGTCGTTCGAGATCGGGATCGCCGGCTGGGTCGAGTTCTGGAGCGGGCCGCCCTGACCGAACAGGTAGGCGCCGGTCCACACCGCGATCCAGTTGAGCATGATCGTCGAGATCACCTCGTGGGCACCGACGGTCGCCTTGAGGAACCCGGCGATGCCGGCCCAGGCCGCCCCGGCGAGCGCGCCGGCGACGACCGCGAAGAGGATGTGGAGGAACGGCTGGAGGTTCGACATCGTCGTCCCGACCCAGATCGCGAAGACCTGCCCGACGATGTACTGGCCCTGGCCGCCGATGTTGAACATCCCGCAGCGGAACGCGAATGCGACGGCGAGCCCGGTCAGGACGAGCGGCGTCGCGATCAGGAGCGTCTGCTGGAGGTTGAGCGCCGCCAGCGTGCGCTCCTCGCCGGAGACCCACGGGAACAGCCAGTTCAGGCCGGTGCCGTTGAAGATCGCCTGGTAGGTGCGGAGCGGGTTGTGGCCGCTCGCGAGCACGACGAGGCCGCTGATCGCGAACGCGATCGTGGCGGTGACGAGTGGGACGACGACCCCGCCGGCGTGCCGGAAGAAGGCGACCCGGCGCTGGACGCTCGGAGCGTAATCGCCTCCCACGGGCGTCGGCGGGTCCGTCATGCGGCCTCCCTGCGCCCGCCGCCGGTCATGGCGATGCCGAGCTCCTCCTCGGTCGCGTCGGGCGTGTACTCGCCGGCGATCGCGCCCTCGTAGATGACGAGGATCCGGTCGGAGAGCGAGAGGATCTCCTCGAGCTCGAGCGAGATCAGGAGGACGGCGCGGCCCTCGTCCCGCTCCTCGACGAGCCGCCGGTGCACGAACTCGATCGCGCCGACGTCGAGGCCGCGCGTCGGCTGCGCCGCGACGAGGACGCGCGGGTCGCGGGCGACCTCGCGCGCGATCACGACCTTCTGCTGGTTTCCTCCCGAGAGCGCCGAGGCCCGGGTCTGCGGGCCGCCCCCGCGCACGTCGAACTCCTCGAGGAGGACCTTGGCCCGCGCAGCCAGCCGTCCCGGGAACAGCCAGCCCCAGCGGGAGGCGGGCTCCTTGCCGTAGTCGTGGAGCGCGATGTTCTCGGCAAGCGTGAAGTCGAGCACGAGCCCGCGGCGCTGGCGGTCCTCGGGGATGTGGCCGACGCCGTGGTCGAGCATCTCGCGCGCGCTCGCGCGGCCGACGTCCCTGCCCGCGACGCGGACGACGCCGCTCTCGTGGCGGCGGAGGCCCGTGATCGCGTCGATCAGCTCGGTCTGCCCGTTCGCGTCGACGCCCGCGATGCCGACGATCTCGCCGGCGCGCACCGTGAACGAGACGCCGCGTACGGCCTCGAGGCCGCGGTCGTCGATCACGCGCAGGTCCTCGACCTCGAGCAGCGGCTCGCCGGGCTGGGCGGCCTGCTTGTCGACGCGCAGCAGCACCTCGCGGCCGACCATCGACCGCGCGAGGCTCTGCTCGGTCGCTCCCTCGCGCGCGATCGTGTCGACCCTCTTCCCGCGGCGCAGCACGGTGATGCGGTCGGCGATCTCGAGCACCTCGTTCAGCTTGTGGCTGATGAAGATGATCGACTTGTCGCGCTCCTGGAGGCTGCGGATGATCTCGAACAGCTCCTTCGCCTCCTGGGGCGTCAGGACGGCAGTCGGCTCGTCGAGGATGAGGATGTCGGCGCCGCGGTAGAGCGCCTTCAGGATCTCGACCCGCTGCTCCTGGCCGACGGTGATGTTCTCGATCCGCGCATCCGGGTCGACGGCCAGCCCGTAGCGGTCGGAGAGCTCGCGGACGCGCTTGCGGGCGCCGTCGTAGTCGAGGAGGATTCCGGCCTTCCGCGGCTCGGTGGCGAGCACGATGTTCTCGGCGACGGTCATCACCGGGATCAGCATGAAGTGCTGGTGGACCATGCCGATCCCGTTTTCGATCGCGTCCTTCGGCGAGTCCATGTGGGTGGGCGCGCCGCCGACGAGGATCTCACCGTCGTCCGGCCGGTAGAGCCCGTAGAGAACGTTCATCAGCGTCGACTTGCCGGCGCCGTTCTCGCCCAGCAGGGCATGCACCTCGCCCTTCCGCAGGTCGAAGTCGACCGCGTCGTTCGCGAGGACGCCGGGGAAACGCTTCGTGATCGAGCGGAGCTCGAGGACGGGGGGCGCGTCCATCGCGGGCAGTCTAGGGGAGCGGGCGGGCCCCGTCCCGCGGAGCCGCGAGGCGCTGTTCGAGCGCCTTCGCCCGGGTCACGACCTCGGCCGGAGCCCGCGCGCTGAACCGGCCGAGCCCGACCCCGCCCGAGGCGACGTCGAAGACGACGTCCTGCCCGGTCGCGAACCGGCCCTCCTCCACCGACCGCATCACCTCGAGCACGGCGACGTCGGCCTTCTTCACCGAGCTGCCGAGGACGAACGGCCCGAGGCCGCTCGCGTCGTACCCCGATGCGATCGCCCAGACGTTCCGCTCGCGCGCCGCCTCGAGCGTCCCGAGGCCGCACGCGCGGGCGGGCGCGAACTCGACCGCGGAGCCGTTCGCGATCTGGGCGAGCGCGAGCTCCTTGCACTTGGCGGGGTCGGTGAACGTCTGCGAGTACGCGATTGCGACCTCGACTCGCCGATTGGCGACGCGGGCACCGGCGCGGTAGGCGGAGATCGCCCGCTGGATCGCGGGGAGGCGCTTCCCGCCCACGGCGCCGATCGTCTGCACCGGCCCCGACTCCTGCCGTGTGACGAGCCCGGCCAGGTAGCCGGCGAGGAACGCCCCTTCCTCGTCCTTGAAGACGATCCCCTCGACGTTCGGCGGCCGGCGGGCCAGCGCCTGCTGCGAAACGTCGACGATCGCGAAGTTCGTGTCGGGGAAGCGGGCGGCGACGGCGTCGACGGCGGGAGCCATCGCGCGGCCGACCGCGATCACGAGCCGGGGCCGCTCCGCGGCGAGCGACGCGAGCGCCGTCGCAGGGTCGCCGTGCACGACCCGGCCCCGGACCCCGAACCGGCGCTCCGCCGCGGCCAGCCCGCTCTCGGCGAGCCGGTCGAGCGGTCCCCGGCCGGCGACGAGGCCGTACTCGACGGGTTTGGGCGCCCCGGCGGTGGTCGTCGGCGGCGCGGTCGACGAGGCCGTGCTCGCCCGGTGGACGACGTCGTCGCCGCAGCCCGCGAGGCAGGTCACGCACAGGCTCGCCGCAAGCCACCGCACCCGCTCGATGCTAGCGACCCCGAAGGCGCGGGGGGCGGGCCCTGCGGCCCGCCCCCGGTGCTCGAGACGTGCCCTGGTTAGGGAACCGTCTGCGGCGGGACGATCTTCCCCGCTGCGAGCTGAGCCAGGATCGCCTTCGTCGCCTTGACCATCGACGCGGGCACCTTCGGGCTCGTCTTGCCGATCCCGACACCACCGTTCTTCGCGCTGAAGACGGCGTTGATGCCGGTCTTGAGGCCGCCGGACTGCGCAGCCTTCGCGGCCGCGAACACGGCGACGTCGACCTTCTTCAGGGCGCTCGTCAGGACGTGCGAGCCGAGGTAGCCCTGGTCGGCGTCGACGCCGATGCCGAAGACGCCCTTCTCCTTCGCGGCGTCGAGCGCGCCGAGACCGCACTGGCCCGCGACCTGGAAGATCACGCTGGCACCGTTTGCGATCTGGTTGAGCGCGGCCTCCTTGCACTTCGCCTGGTCGACGAAGTCCTGCGAGTACGCGTTCAGCGTCTTGACCGCGGGGTTCGCCTTCTTGGCGCCCGCGATGTAGCCGGCGATGTACCGGTCGACCGGCGGGATCTTGATGCCGCCGACCGAGCCGACGGTCTGCTCACCCCCGGACGGATGGGCCTTGACCCAGAGACCGGCCAGGTAGCCGACCGCGTAGCCGGCCTCCTGCTCCTTGAAGAGCAGACCCTGAACATTCTTCGGCTTGTGCTTCATGCTCAGCACATCCACGTCCACGATCGCGAACTTGCTCTTCGGGAACTTCGACGCGACCGTGTCCATCGCGTCCGCCATCAGGAACCCGACGCCGATCGTCAGGCTGTAGCCCTTGCGGGCGCACGTCGAGAGGTTCGGGATGTAGTCCGCCGCCGACTTCGACTGCTCGACGAGGATCTGGGCCTTCAGCTGTGTCTTTGCACGCGTGAGGCCGACGAAGGCGAGATGGTTGAACGACTTGTCGTTCAGTCCGCCGATGTCGGTCACGAGGCACACCTTGAACGTCGAGCTCTTCGAGCCCGTCGCCGCGGTGGTTGCGCCGGCGCCCACGAATGCGAGCAATCCTGCCGCCAGCAGTACGAGCGCGAGCGTCAACGAACGCTTCTTCGTCACGTAGTTCCTCCTCCTCAGTGGGACTGGGCGATGCTAACGCCTCAGACGTGCTGAGACTACTCCGAGTTAGCTGCGGTCAGTCGCCGAGGGTGACGTGCTGCGCCTCGTCGACGAGCACGTGGCGCGGCTTCGAGCCCTCGTAGCCCGAGATGATGCCGCGCCGCTCGAGCATGTCGATCAGGCGACCGGCACGCGTGTAGCCCACGCGGAGGCGGCGCTGGATCAGGCTGACGGAGGCGGTCTGCGTGGCGACGACGATGTCGATCGCCTTGTCGAGCAGCGGATCCTCGTCCGGGTCGAACTCCTCGTCGCCGGAATCGATGTCGCCGGCGAAGGCCTCGGGCAGCGCGAGCAGGCTCTCGTCGAGCTCCTGCTCGCGCTGGTGGCGGCACTGCTCGACCACGAGGTTGACCTCGTCCTCCGAGACGTACGCGCCCTGGAGCCGCTGGAGCCGCGACGTGCCGAGCGGCTTGAACAGCATGTCGCCCTGGCCGAGCAGGCTCTCCGCGCCGGAGGCATCGAGGATCACGCGGCTGTCGGTCTGCGAGCTGACGGCGAAGGCGATCCGGCTCGGGACGTTCGCCTTGATCATCCCGGTGATCACGTCCACGGACGGCCGCTGCGTCGCGAGCACGAGGTGGATGCCGACCGCGCGCGACTTCTGCGCAAGGCGGATGATCGCGTCCTCGACCGCCTGGGGGCTGATCATCATCAGGTCGGCGAGCTCGTCGATCACGACGAGGAGATACGGGAGCGGCGCCTCCCCTCGCTTGCGAAACGCGCGGTTCGCCTCGGGCAGGTTCCGGGCGCGGACGGCCGAGAGGCGCTCGTAGCGGCGCTCCATCTCGGCGACGACGTTGGCGAGTACCGCGCTCGCCTCCTTCGGGCTCGAGACGACGGGCGTCAGCAGGTGCGGGATCGACTCGTAGTAGTTGAGCTCGATCCGTTTCGGGTCGATCAGGATGAAGCGCACCTCGTCCGGCGTCGCGCGCAGCAGGATCGAGGTGAGGATCGTGTTGATGCAGCCGGACTTGCCGGAGCCGGTCGTGCCCGCGATCAGGATGTGCGGCATCCGCGCGAGGTCGGTCCAGACGGCGGCGCCGGAGATGTCCTTCCCGAGCCAGACGCTTAGCGGGCTCGCGGTCGCGGGCAGGTCACCGTAGATGTCGCCGAGCGTGACGAGGTTCGGGCTGTGGTTCGGCACCTCGACGCCGACCGCCTGCTTGCCGGGGATCGGCGCCAGGATGCGGATCTCGGTCGTCGCGAGCGCGTAGGAGAGATCGTCTTTCAGCGCGGCGACCTTCGAGACCTTCGTCCCGGGCGCGAGCTGGAGCTCGTAGCGCGTCACGCGCGGGCCCGAGATCTGGCCGACCACGATGGCGTCGACGCCGAAGTGCGAGAGCGTCTCGACGAGGACGACGGCGAGCCTGTCGCCGGCGTCGCTCGCGGCCTTCGTCGTCGCCTTCGAGACGTTCAACACCGAGCGGTCCGGCAGCGTGTAGTCGTCGGTGTGCCACGGCGGGTCGAAGAGCGTCGGCGGATCCTCGTCGAGCGGCCCGGCCTCCGGCGTCTCGGCGAGCAGCGGCAGCGGCTCCTCGGTGACGACGTCCGGGTAGTCGACGGCGACGTCGACCGGCGGTTCGGGCGCTCGCCCGGCGGCAAGCACGTGGTCGGGTGCTGGCGAGACGCGTTCGCGCCGGACGTGGCGGGAAGCGTCGCGGACGACGTGGCCGGAGCGGCGCAGGATCGCGCCCGCCGAGGCGCCTGTGAGGAGCAGTGAGCCGGTGACGAGCAGCAGGACGCCGAGGATCGTCGCGCCGGTCTGGCCAAGTAGCAGCCCGAGCCCGCTGCCGAGCAGGTGCCCGGCCGCGCCGCCGTGACCGCCGCCGAGCGTGGCGAAGAGGCCGACGATCGCGACAGGGAGCCCGGTCCGGAAGGGCCGGACGTCGAGCAGCGCGCTGTGCGTGACGGTCAGCGCGCCGACCGCGACGAGCACGAGCGGCGCGACGTACGCCGCGACCCCGATCGCGCTGCGCGTCGCGTCCGCGAGCGCCCCCCCGACCGAGCCGCCGTTGAACCCCAGGTACAGGATCGACGCGAGAAAGAGCCCGAGCGCGCACGCCCCCAGCCCGACCAGCTCGGGATAGTGGTGAGCGTGCGCCTTCTGCCGCCGCGCGCGCTGTTTCTTGACGCGCGACGGGGACTTCGGGCGATGCTTGACGGTGCGCTTCTTCCGCGCCATGTGGGCGAGTTCGCCGCCGCCGCCCCGACCCCTTCGCGCCCTTCCCCCGGTCGGGCCCGACTGTCTCCGACCTGCTCGCGGGCCCCAGCCCGCAGCTTTGAGGCTTCAGGTACGAGGCTCGTAGGCGGCGCAGAGCATGCCGAAGTACGTCGGGGCCTCGTACGAAAGTAGCTCGCCCTGCCAGCCGTCGCCGAGGGCGCCGTGGAGCATCAGCAGCTGCCACCAGCTGTCGGCCAGTGCCTTGTCGACGAAGGCGGGATCGAGCGCGAGGAGGTCGCCGAGGCGGTTCTCGCGGACGAGGGTGACGATCTGCTCGTCGTACTCGGCCGACTCGGGCGCGTGGCCGTAGGGGCCGTCCTCGCCGTGGCCGTGACCGTGGTCGGCGCTCGCGATCAGGGCGACGCGCCTGCCGGCGGTCGCCGCCGCGATCGCACGGCCGGCGCGGACGTGCTCCTCGGCGGGCCGGTCGCGGGACGAGCTGACGACGACGGACGGCACGCCGGCACGGCCGCCCATGAACCAGAGCGGGATCAGCGCGCCCCAGTCGAGCGGGAACGTCGAGGAGGCGTAGCCGCTCGAGCCGAACGTGACGCCCGCGACCGGGAGCCCGTCCGCGCGCATCGCGTCCCGCACGGCCATGGCCAGATCGGGCTCGCCGGGGCACGCGAGATGCGTGTCGAGCACCGTCCACTGCGAGGCGTCGCCCTCGAGCTGCGCCGAGAGGACGACGGCGAACCGGTCCTCGACGTGGACGCCGTGCGGCGTGAGCACGATCGTCGCCTCGGGCGCGGCCGAGGCGAACCGGCGGGCGAGCTCCTCGAAGCCGGCGCGCGTCTCGCCCTCCGGGTCGTCGAACGCGGGCGCACCGTGCGGCGCGATCGCGGCGAAGACGACCGTCATCCCAGCGTCGTGACCCGCTCGAAGATCAGGTCGTTGAACCGCTCCGCGTCGATGCCGACGCCGACGTGTGCGTTCGGCTCGACGCCGTCGCGGTGGCGGGTGTCGACGTTCGTCCGGCCTCTCCCCTGCTCCCAGCCGCAGTCGACGTCGATGTGCGCGGCGGCCACCTCGACGAGGCCGGGCCGCGCGACGTGCGCCACCGCGACCGGGTCGTGCATCGGCGAGCCGGGCAGCTCGGGGTACATCTGCTGGTGGAACCTCGAGTAGAAGTCGACGAGCTCGGCGACGAACGTGCCAACCCGGCCGGCGGCGCGCAGCCGCTCCGTGTGCTCGGGCCGGACGAGCGCCTGGTGGGTCACGTCGAGGCCGATCATCGTCACGTCGATTCCGCTCGCGAAGACGCGCTTCGCCGCCTCGGGGTCGGCCCAGATGTTGAACTCGGCGGCCGGCGTGCGGTTGCCCTCGCCGATCGAGCCACCCATCAGCACGATCCGCTCGGGCCGCGCGTCCGGCTCGAGCGCGAGCAGCAGCGCGACGTTCGTCAGCGGGCCGGTCGGCACGAGCGTGACCGCGCCGTTCCGCACGCGAATCTGGTCGGCGAGGAAGCGGACGGCGTGCTCGTCGACCGGCGATCCCTGCGCCGGCGGCAGCTCCGGCCCGTCGAGGCCGCTCTCGCCGTGGACGTAGGCGGCGACGAAGCGCTCACGGACGAGCGGCCGGTCGGCGCCGGCGGCGACAGGGACGTCTCCGCGCCCGACGAGCTCGAGCACCCGCAGGGCGTTCGCCGTCGTCTTGTCGAGCGTCTGGTTGCCCGAGACCGTCGTCACGCCGACGAGCTCGAGCTCCGGCGAGCCGAGCGCCAGCAGGATCGCGATCGCGTCGTCGTGACCCGGATCGCAGTCGAGGATGATTGGCGTGGTCACGCTAGGAGGCAATGGCGCGGAGATCGTCCTGGCCCTGTCCGAGCAGGTTCTCGCGGAGGTCGAAGAGGCCGGCCCAGAGCGAGGACCGGTCGACCCCGGAGCCGAAGCGGACGTTCGACGCGAGCCCCTCGAGCGCGCGCACGAGCACGGCGAGCTCGAGGTACGCCTGGGCGACCCGGACGGCGGAGACGTGGACGCCGGCGCGCGTCAGGACCGGCTCCCAGTCGACGAGCTCGGCCTTGCCCGGCTCCCCGTACCACGACCGGCCCTCCGCCTCGTCGGCCTCCAGCTCGAGCAGGTAGCGGCCGAGTGGGCGCTCCAGCCCGGCCAGGGCCGTCTCGGCACGGTCGGCGGCCCGGCGGAGCGCGGCCTGGCGGCGACCCGGCGTGGACGGCTCCGCGTCGCCGCGCGCCCAGCGCTCGATCAGCCGGCAGAACGCGAGCGCGGCCACCTCGCACGCCGAGAGCTGCGCCACGAGCTGCGCTGCGGTGCGCTCGCTGCCGTGCTCGGCGAGCACCGCGGCCCACTCGGGCCCGGTGCGAACGCTCATACCTCGACGACCACCGGGAGGATCATCGGCCGCTTGCCGGTGCGGTCGTAGACGAGCTGCCCGACGCCGTCGTGCAGGTGCTCCTGGAGGAGCTTGATCTCGCTGATGTCGTCGGCGAGGCACTCGCCCATGATCGTGGCGGCCTTCTTGCGCATCTCGTCGAGGAGCGGCCCCGGCTCGGCGAAGCCGCGGGCGATCAGCTCGGGCTGGCCGCTGGCGCCGTCGCCGAGGGTCGCGACGATGATCAGGACGCCGTCCTCGGAGAGATGGCGGCGGTCGCGCAGCGCGACGTCGGAGATGTCGCCCACGCCCAGGCCGTCGACGAACACGACGCCGTGCTCGACCTGGCCGGCGATCTTCGCGCCCTGCTTCGTCAGCTCGACGACATCGCCGTTCTCGGCGATCACGATCCCGCTCGCAGGGATGCCGGAGTCGGTCCCGAGACGGGCGTGCGCGGCCTGCATCCTGATCTCGCCGTGGATCGGCATCAGCGCCTTCGGCCGCACGAGCGAGAGCAGCGTCCGCATCTCCTCGGCGCGCGCGTGGCCGGAGACGTGCACGGGCGCGTTCTCCTCGTGCAGCACCTCGGCGCCGGCCTTCGTCAACCGGTTGATCGCGTCGTGGACGCGGAGCTCGTTCCCGGGCACCGGCCGCGCCGAGATGATCACCGTGTCGCCGCGCTCGACGCTGATGTCGCGGTGGTCGCCGTAGGCGATCCGGGTCAGCGCCGACATCGGCTCGCCCTGGCTGCCGGTGCACAGGATCAGCTGCCGCCCCGGCGCGATCGTGTCGAGCTCGCCGGGCTTGATCACGGCGGAGTCCGGGACGTCGATGAAGCCGAGGTTGCGGCCGATGTTCAGGTTCTTCTTCATCGAGCGGCCGACGACGGCGACCTTGCGGTCGGCGCGGACGGCGACGTCGATCGCCTGCTGCATCCGGTGGATGTTCGAGGCGAACGAGGCGACGAGCACGCGCCCCTGCTTCTGCGGAATGATCTGCTGGAACGCCTCTCCGACGAGCCGCTCGGAGCCGGTCATCCCCGGCCGTTCGGCGTTCGTCGAGTCGCCCATCATCAGGTCGATGCCGCGGTTCCCGAGCTCCGCGAGCTTGCCGACGTCCGTCTTGAGGCCGTCGACCGGGGTGTGGTCGAGCTTCCAGTCGCCGGTGTGCAGCACGCGGCCCGCGGCACACTCGAGCATGACCGCGCAGGCGTCCGGGATCGAGTGCGACATCCGCACGAACTCGACACGGAACGGGCCGATCTGGACGGGGCCCTGGTCGGGGTCGGCCTCGTGCAGCTCCGCGGCGCGCAGGAGGCCGTGCTCGTCGAGCTTCGACTTGACGAGGCCCATCGTCAGCCTGGTCGCCCAGAGGTGGCCGATGTCCACCTCGCGCATCAGGTACGGGAGCCCGCCGACGTGGTCCTCATGCCCGTGGGTGAGGATCACCGCCTTGACGCGCGCCGCGTTCTCGCGCAGGTACGAGATGTCCGGCAGGATCAGGTCGACGCCGAGGTGCTCGTCGCGCGGGAACGCGAGGCCGGCGTCGACGACCACGATCTCGCCCGCGGTCTCGAACACGGTCATGTTCTTCCCGACCTCGCCGAGGCCGCCGAGCGGGATGATCCTGAGAGTCTGATCGGGCATCGCCGCAGTCTAGCCATGTCGCCAGAGCGGGCCGCCGGGGCCTGATCTGGGAACTTCCCGCTTACATATCGTAAACGGCCGGCCGGACGAACTTGAGCAAAATCACCCTTTTGAGGGTCGCTTCCGCCCTCAAGAGCGATCAGAACAAGTCCATGCGGTGGTGTAACTCGCGGAACGTGTCCTCTTTCCTGGGCGTCGTCCTGATCGGCGGCGCCTCCCTGGTCCTCCCCTCGTACGCGCATGCGTCGGGCGGCCATGGCCCCAAGATCGACCCCACGCTCGCGACGGTCATCGACGAGCGGATGGCCACCGGCGCGCCGGTGCACGTGATCATGTTCGGCAACAGCCTCGCGGCCGTGAACGCCGCCCTTGGCATCTCCGTCCGAGACGATCTCGAGATCGTCGGAGGAGAGAGTCTCACCATCGCTCCGTCGCAGATCGACGCCCTGGCCGCACAGTCAGGCGTCTCTTTCATCGCGCTCGACCGGCCGGTCGTCCCGACGGGCGACACGACGTTCGGCTCGATGGTCTCCACGCTGTATCCCCGCGTGGACGGCGCACCCGCCTTCTGGGCGCGCGGCTTCACCGGCACGGGCGTCGGCATCGCCTTCATCGACAGCGGCGTGACCGCGCGCAAGGACTTCGGAACGCGCCTGACCCAGGTGAAGCTCCCCACCCAGGACGGGACGAAGCTCGACGACGGCGTCGGGCACGGCTCAGCCGTCGCCGGCGTGGCCGCGGGCGCGAGCCCCGACGGCCGTTACCTCGGCGTTGCGCCGGAGGCACAGGTCTTCGCCGTCAACGTCGGACGCGCGGACGGCGTCTACACGAGCGACGTGATCGCAGGACTTCACTGGGTGCTGCGCAACGCGGAGCCGAACCACATCCGCGTGGTCAACCTCTCCCTGTCGCAGCTCACTCCCTCCGACTACCGCTCGAGCACCCTCGACGCCGCCGTCGAGCAACTGTGGAAGGCGGGTGTGGTGGTCGTCGTGTCGTCCGGGAACCTCGGTGGGGACTCGGAGCTCTACGCGCCGTCGAACGATCCCTTCGCGATCAGCGTCGGCGCCTCTGATCCGCTCGACACGCTTTCGACGGCGGACGACGTCCTCGCCTCGTTCTCCTCGTACGGCGCCACCTCCGCCGGATACGCGAAGCCCGAGCTCACAGCTCCCGGCCGCCACGTGATCACGACCACTCCGGGCGGCTCGGCGCTGATGCGCGCGGCGCCGGCGGCGAACGTCGTCGACAACGGCATCGAGGGTTACATCCGCATCAACGGAACGTCCTTCTCGGCTCCGCAGGTCGCCGGGGCGGTCGCGCTTCTTCTCCAGCAGCGACCCGACCTCACGCCCGACCAGGTGAAGGGGATCCTCACGCAGAGTGCGAGGCCGCTCGCCGGCAGTGACGCGGGCGCGCTCGACCTCTCCGCCGCCGCCGGACTCGTCGTGGCTCCGCCGACCGCGAACGCGGGTATCCCGTATTCGACGTGGGCGCGGCCCGGTGCGTCGACCGCGGTCTTCGCCGGTGCCGTGATCGCGTCGGACCGGGCACTCGCCTGGGACAAGTCCGGAGCCGTCTGGGAGCGAACCGCCGGGACGCTGTGCGCGAGGGCGTCCGCGGCCCCGGTCGATCCCGGGAAGCTGGCGAAGGCGGGCGGGGCACGCTGGGCGAGTTGCGCGAACGCATGGGAGCGGGCCGCACAGGCTCTCGACTCCGCGGCGAGCGCCTGGGGCGACGCGATGTTGCCCGCCAAGGCGTCGACCGACTCGAACCGGGCGGGCGCCGACTGGCAGGCTGCACGGGATGCATGGACGAATGCCCTCGCGTGGGACCACTCCGCGCTGGCATGGGATCGCGCCGCGGCCCTCGCATGGGATCGAGCGAACACGTCGTGGAACAAGGCGCTCGCGTGGGACAAGGCGCTCGCGTGGGACAAGGCGCTCGCGTGGGACAACGCGCTTGCCTGGGACAGCGCGCTTGCCTGGGACAATGCTCTCGCCTGGGACTAGGCCCGTGCTGAGCGCCAGCGCCGTCGAGGCACCCCGGCCGCGCGACGGCAGCGCAGTCGACGTCCTGATCAGTCTGATCGCGTCGCTCGCAACAGCGCTGATCTCGCTGACGGCGGTCGGAACCTGGCAAGCGATCTCGTCGCGCCCGCTCGCGTTTCTCAGCCTCGTCGTCCTCACATTCGCGCTCCAGTTGATGGGAGTGAGCGTCTACGGACGAGGGACGATCAGCGTCTCCGGGATCGGATTCCTCGCGATCGGCTTCACGTTCGGCGTTGGGCCCGCGATGATCACCGCGGTCGCGACGGCGACGTTGCACTGGGCTCGCACCCGCGGCCGCGTGCACCGGTGGCTGTTCAACGCGGCCTCGTGGGCTCTCGGCGCGGCGGCGGCGGCGGGCTTCTACGACGCGCTCGGCGCGGGCTCGTGGACGACCGCTCCTCGACTCCTCGCAGGATTCCTCGCCGGTGTCGTGCTCTGGGCCCTCAATGTCGGCGCCATGAGCCTCGCCCTCGCCCTGTCCGAGGACAGCAACCGCGTGATCGCGATCTGGAGGGAGCGATTCGCATGGCTGACGATCCACTACATCTCCTTCGGTCCGCTGGCGCTCGCGTGCACGGTCGCGTACGAAAAGATGCAGCTGGTCGGTCTCGTCGCCTTCGCGGTTCCACCGGCACTCGTGCTCGTCTCAGTCCAGCAGTACGTCGACAAGACCCGGGCAGCCGTCGACGAGGTGCACCACGCAAACGAGGATCTGAAAGCGGCGATCGGCGAGCTGGCGGCACGAAACGAGGACCTCCACGAGCTCTTCGAGTTCGCCGGTGGACTGGCGTCGCAGGCCCACGACCGCCACGCACTCGTCTCGTACGCCGAGGAAGCGCTCGCGCGTCTGACCGGGGCCCGCGCTCGCGTTTCGATCGGCCTCTCGCAGGTAGGCGGTGACCCGCTCCTCGCGGCCGGCAGCCGCGTGGGCTCGCTTCAGCTGGACACGGAGGGCCTCGACGGCGAGCGCTGGGAACGGCTCCGCGACGCGATCCTGCCGCAGCTCGCGACCGCGATCGAGAGCACCGAGCTCGTCGAGCAGGTGCGCAAGACCCATCTCGAGACGATCGCCGCGCTCTCCCGCTCGATGGAGGCGAAGGACTACTACACGGGCGGGCACACCGAGCGCGTCTCCGACATCGCGGTCGCGCTCGCACAGCGGCTCGGCTTCGACGGGCCCGACCTCGACTCGGTCGAGATCGGCGCGCTCCTCCACGACATCGGCAAGATCGGGATCCCGGAGCGGATCCTGCACAAGCCCGGGCCGCTCGATGAAGAGGAGTGGAAGGTGATGAAGGAGCACCCGGTCATCTCCGAGTACATCCTCTCCGAGGTCGACCTGCCCCCGATCGTGCTCCAGATCGCGCGCTCGAGCCACGAGCGGATCGACGGCACGGGGTATCCCGACCGGCTCAGCGGCGACCAGATCCCGCTCGCGGCGCGGATCGTTCTCGTCGCGGACGCTTTCGACGCGCTGACGACCGACCGCCCTTACCGGCGGGGGCGGCGGCCGCTCGCGGCGCTCGAGGAGCTGCGCGAGCACGCCGGCACGCAGTTCTGCCCCACCGTGATCGAGGCGCTCGAGCGGCTCAACCGCGAGGAGCCGCACGTCCTCTCCGGCATGACCGCGCTGCGCGCCGTCGACGTCGCCTAGGAGAGCTTCCGGTGTGCCTCGACGGCGGCTGCCCCGACCGGGGTGATCCGCACGTCGAGCGGCAGGCTGCGCTCGATGGACAGGGCTCCTAGACCTGCGACGACGAGCACGCCGGCGGCGACCGGCCAGACGACGAGCGGCGAGACGCCGAGCAGGAAGCCGATCGCGGCGGGGCCGACCGAAAGCCCGACGCCGTACGAGCTCGTCAGCAGCGACAGGTAGCGGCCGCGCAACCGGTCCGGCGCTAGGTCGGCGACGAGCGCGCTCTGGGCCGGCCCGAGCGCGCACTCCCCGAGCCCGAAGATCACCGCGGCGACGGCGAACGCCGCGGTGGCCGCTCCCGCATCGAGCCAGAGGCCGCCGCCCCAGACGACGAGCCAGGCAACGACCCAGACCGCGGTCATCGCGGCGAGCGCCCGCATCCGCCTCCGCCCTTCGAGCGCCTTGGCGACGGGCAGCTGCGCTACGACGATCGTAATCCCGTTGACCAGGTAGATCAGACCGATGCTCCGCTCCCCCACGCCGGCGTGGTTCTTCGCGAGCACCGGCAGCGCCACCTCCCAGGCGGCGTACCCGGCGATCACGAAGAGCACGTTGAGCCCGATCACCCGCAGGAAGACGCGATCGCGGACAACCTCGGCCCAGCCGCCGCCGCGCACGGGCGCCGAGGCCTCGCGCAGCGACGGGACGAGGGCGACGCCGGCGGCGTAGACGAGGAACGTGGCCGCATCGGCCAGGAACAGCACCGTGAACGTCCGCGGGTGATCGGTCGTCGCGATCAGCCCGCCGACGACACCGCCGATCCCGATCCCGAGGTTGAAGGCGGTTCGCTGGACGGCGTAGGCGGCCGAGCGGCGCTCGCGCCCGGCGAGCCCCGCGAGGATCGTCGACTGGCTCGGCCAGAACGCGCCGTTGCCGACGCCGGCGATCGCCATGAACAGGAAGCCCTGCCACGGATGGCGGATCAGCGGGAAGAGTCCGTAGCCGACCGCCGAGACGACCAGCGCTCCCGCCAGCGTAGCCCTGGCGCCGAGACGGTCGATCAGCGTGCCGGCCAGCGGTGTGAGCACGATCGTGACCGCCGCGAACGTCGCGATCACGAGCCCCGCCGTCCCGAGCGAGAAGCCGCGGACGTTGTGGAGGTAGATCATCCCGAACGGGAGGATCATCCCGTTGCCGACGGCGTTGACGACGACGCCCGTCTCGAGCATCCAGACCGGCCGCGGCAGCGAGGGATCGAGGCCACGGATGTAGCCCCCGAGGCGCGTCACGGGACTCAGGCGGGCATCGCCGCGACGAGGCCGGCCTGCTCGAGCAGGCGGCGGATCTGCTCGACCTCGGCCTCGGTCGCGGTGACGAGCGGTAGCCGCAGTCCGCCAACGTCGTGCCCGAGCAGGCCGAGTGCGGCCTTGATCGGGATCGGATTCGTCTGCACCTTGAGGATCTCGAGCGCCGGCGCGAGCTGCTGGTCGATGCGGGCAGCTCCGGCCCGGTCGCCGGCCCGGTACAGGGAGATCATCTCCTTGACCTGCGGCCCGACGACGTGGCTGTACACGGAGATGACGCCGGTGCCGCCGAGCTCGAGGAAGGGCAGGGTCAGCGGGTCGTCGCCCGCATAGAGGTCGAGCCCGAAGCCCGGGATCTGCCGCGCCTGCTCGAGGTCGTCGTTCGCCTGCTTGACCGCCTTGACGGTCGGGATCTGCGCCAGCTCCTCGATCGTCTCGGGCTCGATGTTGATCACGACGCGGCCCGGGATGTTGTAGACCACGATCGGCCTGTCGCTCGCGGCCGCGATCGCCTTGAAGTGCTCGACGATCCCGCGCGCCGGCGGCTTGGAGTAGTACGGCGTCACGATCAGGAACCCGTCGACTCCCGCCTCGTGGGCGAGCTCGGTCAGGTGCACGGAGTGCGCGGTCGAGTACGTGCCGGTGCCCGCGACGACGGTCGCGCTGCCGCCGAGCTCGTCGACGGCGACGCGGAAGAGCTCGACACGCTCGTCGTCGGTCAGCGTGGGGCTCTCGCCGGTCGTACCCGCCACGACGATCCCGTCCGAGCCGTTCTCGACGAGGTGGCGCGCGAGCGCCCGGAACGCGTCGAAGTCGATCGAGCCGTCTTCTCTGAAGGGGGTGACGATCGCGGTGAGGACCTCGCCGAGCATCGTGCAATCCTAGTCGAGCAGGCGGTCGAGTCCAGCCGTCAGGCCCGGCGGCAGGTCGAGCAGCCGGTCGAGCGCGAGCAGCACGCCCGGGACGAACGCCTCGCGCGAGGTCGTGTCGTGGCGGATCGTCAGCGTCTGGCCGAGGCCGCCGAGGATCACCTCCTGGTGCGCGACGAGGCCCGGCAGGCGGATCGAGTGGATCGTCGGGTCGCCGCCCATCGCCGCGGCGGTCGCCTTGGCCGTGCCCGACGGCGCGTCGAGCTTCGTCTCGGCGTGGAGCTCGACGATCTCCGCGCGCGGGAGGTGCTTCGCGGCCTCGGCGGCAAACCGCATCATCAGAACAGCTCCGATCGCGAAGTTCGGGGCGAAGAAGACGGGGACGCCCAGCTCGCGCGCGCGCGCGTCGACCTCGGCCAGGTCGGCGCCGGTCGTGCCGATCACGCAGGGGACGCCGCGCTCGACGCACCCGAGCACGTTCGCGACGACGGCGCCCGGCGCGGTGAAGTCGACCGCCGCCTCCTCGCCCTCCTCGACGAGCACGTGCCCGGCCGCCTCGAGCGCCGGCCCGAGCACGCGGCCGACCTTCCCGCCGGCCCCGAAGAGGCGGATCTTCACGCCGCGAGCGCCGGCGTGACCCGGCCGACGGCCTCGAGGAAGCGGCCCTCGTCGGGGCCGATCCCGGCGGCGGAGAGGCGCTCCGGCGCGAGCAGCGCGCCCGCGAGCTCGCAGACGACCTCCCGCTCGACGGCGTCGATCTCGCCGATGATCCGGTCGAGCGAGAGCAGCTCCGAGTCGGTGATCAGCGATTTGCCGAGCCGGCTCATCCGCGTCGAGGTCCCTTCCATCGAGATCACGATCCGGCCCTTCAGGTTCTCCTTCGCGCGTACGAGCTCGCGGTCGGTCAGGCCACCGAGCGCGACGTCCGCGATCTGCTCCTTCGCGAGCTCGAGCGCGGTCGCGAGGTTCTCCTCACGAGTGCCGAGGTAGACGCCGATCTGGCCGGTGTCCGAGTACTGGGACATGAACGTGTAGACGGAGTACGCCAGCCCCCGCTTCTCGCGGATCTCCTGGAACAGGCGCGACGACGCCGAGCCGCCGAGGATCGCGTCGAGGAGCGAGGCGGCGAACCGGCGGCGGTCGGAGCGCGCGATCCCGGGCGCGGCCAGGCAGACGTGGTACTGCTCGGTTTCCTTGTGCTGGAAGCGGAGGCCCGGCGCCGGCTCCCGCACGAGCGGCTTGCGCCCGCGCGCGCGAACGTCCGTGGGCCGCTCCTGCCGCGCGAGCGCGGCTCCGAGCAGCTCGACGAGCCGGGCGTGCTCCACGGCGCCGGCCGCGGCGACGACGACGTTACCCGGGACGTAGAGCGCGCGGTGGTAGCTCGCGAGCGTGCGCCGGGAGATCGAGGAGATCACCTCCGCGGTGCCGATCACCGACCGTCCGAGCGCGTGCTTGCCGAACACCGCCCGCGCGATCAGGTCGTGCACGAGCTCCTGCGGCGCGTCCTCGTACATCGCGATCTCCTCGAGCACGACGTCGCGCTCGGCGTCGAGCTCGTTGAATGCCGGCGAGAAGACCATGTCGACCATCACGTCGATCGCCGTCTCGAGGTGGTGGTCCGGAATCCGCGCGTAGACGACGGTGTGCTCGCGCGAGGTCGCCGCGTTCAGCTCGCCACCGAGGCCGTCGAAGATCTCGGCGATCTCGAGCGCCGTGTAGCGCAGTGACCCCTTGAACAGCAGGTGCTCGATGAAGTGCGAGGCGCCCGCCTTCGCGTCGGTCTCGTCCCGTGAGCCGGCGCCGATCCAGAAGCCGACGGCGACCGAGCGGACGTGGTCGAGCTTCTCCGAGATGACCCGCTCGCCCGAGTCCAGCTCGGTGATGGAGTAGTTCTGCACTGGGGGATCGTAGTGCGAAGATGCCCGCGTGGCGCGCTACCGCTTCCTCACGACCTGGATTCTCGAAGCGCCGATCGAGCGCGTCTGGGACGTGCTCTACGACGCCGCGCGCTGGCCGGAGTGGTGGCGCGGCGTGATCCGGACGGAGGTGCTCGACGGCGGGAGCCTGTGGCGGACGACCTGGCGGAGCCGGTTACCGTACGAGCTGGACTTCGAGTTCGAGATCCTCGAGACGGCGCGGCCCCACTTCCTACTCGGTCGCGCGCGGGGCGAGCTCGCGGGCGAGGGCCGCTGGCGGTTGTTCGAGCACGAGGGGCTGACAGCGTCGACGTGGGACTGGGAGGTCGAGACGACCGCAGCGTGGATGAAGGCGCTCCGCCCGGTCGCGAAGCCCGTATTCGCGTGGAATCACCACTGGGTGATGCGCCGGGGAGCCGAAGGGCTCGCGCGCGAACTCGGCGCCCGGCTCGTCGCGGCGACCTAGCCGCTGTCCTTTGAGGACAGGGCGTCTGGCGCCACAGGACCCATCCCCAACCCCCACCCACCCACGGGGTTGAGAATGGTAGCCGCCGGCTGCGGCCCGCTTTGTGCCGTTTCTGTGTCGTTTTTGCCCACCCGCCCGCGCGGACGAGGCCGGAGACAATGAGGGGCGGGGTCTCCCCCGCCCCTCATCGAGCGTTCCTAGCGGCGTCCGCGTCCGCGGTCGCCGTCGCGGCGCGGCCGCTCCTCGCGGGGCTCGCGCGGCGGGGCGTCCTTCGCCCGCTCGACGAGCTCCTCCGGCGAGACGAAGCCGCCGTTCTCGTGCTTCTGGACGAGCTTGAGCCCGATCCGGCCGCGGGCCTTGTCGACCTCCTGGACGAGCACGTCGAGGATGTCGCCACGGGCGATCACGTCCTCGATGTGCGCGACCCGGCCCGGGCCCACGTTCGAGACGTGGAGCAGGCCGTCGGTGCCCTTCTTCAGCTCGACGAACGCGCCGAAGTCGGTCGTCTTGACGACCTTGCCGGTGAACTCGTCCCCCACCTCGGGCTCCTTCGTCAGCGACGTGACCGCGGCGATCGCGGCGTCCGCCTGCGTCCCGGAGACGGCGTAGATCAGGATCGTGCCGTCCTCCTCGATGTCGATCTGCACGTCGTACTCGCCCTCGAGCGAGCGGATCGTCTCGCCGCCCTTGCCGATCACCATGCCGATCTTCTCGGGGTCGATCTTGACCGTCGAGATCCGCGGAGCGTTCTCGTTCAGCTCCGCGCGGGACTCGGCGATCGTCTCGGCCATCTTGTCGAGGATCGCCTCGCGCGCCCTCTTCGCCTGCTCGAGCGCACCGCGCATGATCTCCTGCGTGACGCCGGTGATCTTGATGTCCATCTGGAGCGCGGTGATGCCGTCGCGGGTGCCGGCGACCTTGAAGTCCATGTCACCGAGGTGATCCTCGGCGCCCTGGATG
>DAISLG010000010.1:0-22733 GCA_036820565.1 Gaiellaceae bacterium
CCCGCCGCCCGGCGTCGCCGTCGTCTTTCAGCATTTCGGGCTCTTCCCGTGGAAGACGGTCTACGAGAACGTCGCGTACGGCCTGCGGCTCGCGCGCGCGCCGAAGAGCGAGATCGCGGAGAAGGTGCCCCACTACATCGAGCTCGTCGGCCTCACCGGCTTCGAGAAGGCGTACCCGTACCAGCTCTCGGGCGGGATGCAGCAGCGCACGGGGCTGGCGCGCGCGCTCGCGGTCGAGCCCGAGGTGCTGCTGATGGACGAGCCGTTCGCATCGATCGACGCGCAGACGCGCGAGATCCTCCAGTTCGAGCTCCTCCGGATCTGGGAGAGCCGGCCGACATCGATGGTCTTCGTGACCCACTCGATCGAGGAGGCCGTGCTGATGGGCGACCGGGTCGTCGTCCTGCGCGGCCGGCCCTCGACGATCCACGAGGTGATCGAGGTCGGGCTGCCGCGCCCGCGCACGCGCGAGACGCTGGCGAGCCCCCGATTCGCGGAGATCCGCGAGCACGTGTGGTCAAAGCTCATGCACGAGGCCGAGGCGGCCGAGCGCGAGCTCCAAGAGACGACATAGGAGGTCGATCGGAAGGTGCGCGACGTCGCGATCAGGTCAGGAACTCATCACTCGGAAGGGGAGAACATGCAGAACGGTTCAAGCAAGCAGGTGAGGCGGCTCGTCGCGATTGCGACGCTGGCGGCTCTCCTCCTCACGGTCACGGCCGCGTCGAGCGCGGCGCCGTCGGGCAAGGCGGCGAGCCAGGACGACCACATCACGGTCGGTCTGCCGGGCATCCCGCCGATCTTCCTCGACGTGCGGCAGTACGTCGCGCAGGACGGCGGTTACTACAAGCACTACGGCGCGAACGTCACGCTCAAGCAGTTCATCACGGGCGTTGACGCGCTCCGCGCGGTCAACGCCGGCCAGATCCAGGCGGCGTGGGCCCCGACGCCGCCCGCCCTCTCGCTGATGGCGAAGAACCCGCAGCTCGTCGGGATCTCGGGGATGGACGTCGTCGACTGGCTCGTCGGCTCGATCGACGGCAGCGTCAAGACGTGCAGCGACCTGAAGGGCCAGACGATCGGCGTCGACACCGTCGGCGGCGCCCGCTATGCCGCTCTTCAGGCGATGCTGAGCCGCTGCAAGCTGACGATCCAGGACGTGAAGACGGTCAACTTCCCGGGCGCGGCGGCGATGCAGTCGATGATCGCCGGGCAGCTCAAGACGTCCGTGCTCCACATCGACGAGCTCGCTCAGATCGAGAAGTCGGGGAAGACCGTCAACGTCAACGTGCGCCTGACGCAGGTCGACCCGTACCAGCACTACGACCTGCTCGTCACGACGCGCGACCAGATCAAGCTGCACTACTACGACTTCGTGCACTTGCTCGCGGGCGACATCGCGACCACGCGGTACATGTACAACCCGAAAGCGATCGGCAAGGTCGCGAAGATCGCCACGATCACGGGTGTGGACGAGCAGGTGGCGACGTCGGCGCTCAAGCAGTACATCGCGATGAAGTGGTGGCCGCTCGACAAGTCGGGCCTCGGCCAGGGTCGCATCACGAGGACGATCGGCCTGAACGTGAAGCTGGGCAACCTCCCGCCGAACGTCCTGACGTGGAAGTCGGTGGTCGACAACAGGATGTGGAAGGCCGCCTTCGCGCTCGTCAAGAAGCGCCAGGGCAAGTAGCTCGTTCCGGCGGTGGCGCTCCGGGGCGATTCCGGGGCGCCGCCGCATCTTTCCCGCCAGGAGGGCACCCGTGATCGTCGACATCCATGCGCACGTGATCGTCCCCGGGCTGGGGGCGAGCGTCACGTGGGAGGGCGGGGCGCAGGTCGTGGAGCTCGATGGTCGGCAGATCCGGGCCGCCGTGCGCGAGTTCGTCGACCCGGCCCGGATCCTCGAGGAGCAGGACGCGTCGGGCGTCGACCGCGTCGTCCTCTGTCCGTGGGTGCAGCTGCTCGGCCGCGAGACCGCGCGCCAGAACGAGGCGCTCGCCGGGCTTGTCTCGGATCGCGTCTCGTGCCTCGGGACCGTGTCGCTCGACCGGCCCGACGAGCTCGTCGAACTGATGGCCGACGGGCGCCTGCGCGGCGTCGAAGTGGCGGCGTCGGTCGACGGGGAGTACCTCGGGGCCGACCGGTTCAGGCCCTTCTGGGCGGCGGCCGAGGAGACCGGCGCGCTCGTCTTCGTCCATCCGACGACGCGCGGGTTCTCGGATCCCGTCTTCGAGCAGCACTACCTGTTCAACACGGTCGGGAACCCGACCGAGACGACGGTCGCGGCAGCGCACATGGTCATGCAGGGCGTCCTGGACGACCACCCGCAGCTGAAGGTGGTGCTCGCCCACGGCGGCGGCGGGATCACCGCGCTGCGCGGCCGGCTCCAGCACGCGCAGACCTTCAAGCCCCCCGGTCGCGACGTGATCGCCGCGATCGGCCGTTTCTACTTCGACACGGTCGTCTTCGACCCGGGCGTCCTGCGTGCGCTCGTCGACTTCGCCGGACCGGAGCGCGTTCTGCTCGGGTCCGACTACCCGTTCGACATGGGCGACGCGCGGCCCGCGGAGGTCGTGCGGGCGCTGGAGCTTGCGCCCGAGGACGAGGCCGCGATTCTCGGCGGGAACGCCCTACGCCTACTGGGTCAGGCGGGCGTGTGACCGAGCGTGCGCAGGAAGTGCTGCCGTCCCAGCTCGAAGCCGATCGCGCAGCCGAGGTCGACGAGCTCCTCCTCCGTGAAGTGCGAGTGCAGCCGTTCCCACAGCTCGTCGGTCGCCTGGTCGGCGTCCCAGACGATCGCGTACGCCCAGTCGAGCGCGGCGCGCTCCCGGCCCTCGAAGCGCTCGAGCTCGATCGAGTCCGGGTCGGCGACGAAGCGGAAGCAGAGGTCCTTCAGCCCCTGCGGGGCGACGCCGGCGCGGAGCACGTTCGACTCGACGAACCCCCAGGTCTCGGCGGCGCCCTGGTGGAGCTCGAACGGCTTCTCGACGTGGGCCATCTACGCGAGCCCACCTCTGCCCTCTGCGGGCAGCTCCTCGTGGCCGACGTCCCAGGTCTTGATCACGCGCTGCTGCCCGAACGTGAGCGCGACGAAGGCGCCGAGCTCGACGATCTCCTCCTCGGAGAAGTGCTCGCGGAGGAGCGCCCAGACAGCGTCGTCGACGGCCTCGGGGTTCCAGACGAGGTGCGACGTGTAGAGGAGCGCCGCCTTCTGCCGCTCGGAGAAGTGGTCGGAGCGCTCGAAGTTCAGCAGCTCCCCGTAGTGGGCGTCGGTCAGCTCGTCCCCCGCCCGGAGGGACCGTTGCGAGCCTCAGTACTCGCAGCCGATCGTCTGCGAGACGTAGTTGCGGCAGAGCTCCTTGAGCGGGTGCTCGACGAGCCCCTCGCGGAAGATCCGCTCCCAGCCGCGCGAGAATGCCCTGGCGACGTCGGGCACGTGGAAGCGGATCGCGTTCGTCTCGGGGCGCGGCGTCCCGAAGCGCTTCGAGTGCTCCATGTACCTCGCGAGCTCGGGGTCGTCGATCGCCTCGGTGTCGACGTAGCTGATCCGGGCCACGACCACGATTCTACGGAGGAGCGAGATGGCTGACGAGAGGATCGAGGCGGCGATCGCGAACTGGGCGCCGCGCTTCACGAGCCAGGGCGTCGACCCGAACGACTTCCGGCGCGTGACCGAGCCGCTGGAGACCTGGGACGAGTGGCTCGACGCGTGGGTCGCGAACGGGGACCGGCACGCGGAGCTCGCCCGCGAGGCGGAGGACGCCGGGCGCACGCTCACCGCCGGCCAGGCGTGGATCCAGGCGGCGCTCTCGTACCACTTCTCCAAGTTCGTCTGGATGGTGGACATGGCCAAGAACCATGCGGCCACCGACAAGGCGATCGCGGCGACCTATGCGGCGTACCGGCTGCTCGACCCGTCGGCCGAGCGGGTCGAGATCCCGTATGAGGGCAAGACGATCGCCGGGAACCTGCGCCGCCCCGAGGGCGCCGAGAGGCCGCCGCTCGTCCTGCTCCTGCCCGGCCTCGACTCGACGAAGGAGGAGTTCTACACGTGGGAGAACGTCTTCCTCGACCGCGGGCTCGCGACGTTCTCGCTCGACGGCCCGGGCCAGGGCGAGTCGGGCTACGAGATGCCGATCGCGCCGAACTACGAGGCCCCGGTCGCGGCCGCGCTCGACACGCTCGCGTGGGACGGCCGCGTCGGCGCCGCGGGCGTCAGCCTCGGCGGCTACTACGCGCCCCGCGCCGCCGCGTACGAGCAGCGGATCGAGGCGGTCGTCGGGATCAGCGGCCCGTTCAACTTCGGCGAGTGCTGGGAGACGATGCCGAAGCAGACGCGCGAGACCGTCGCCCACCACGTCGGCGCCTCCGACCTCGACGAGGCGCGCGCGAAGGCCGGCGAGCTCGACCTGAGCGACGCGGCGAGGCGGATCGAGCAGCCGCTCCTCTGCATCACCGGCCGCCACGACCGCCTGATCCCGTGGCAGCAGACCGAGCGGATCGCGAAGGAGGCGCCGAACGGCACCTTCGTCCTCTACGACGAGGGCAACCACGTCTGCAACAACATCCCGTACAGGTACCGCCCGCTGACCGCCGACTGGCTCCGGGAGCAGCTGGCGTGACGTTCTCGGCCGCGGAGATGGAGCGGCGGCTCGCGCTCGCGCGAAGCCTGATGGCCGAGCGCGGGCTCGACGCGCTCGTCCTCTTCGGCAACTCGGGCGTGAACCGCCACAACAACGTCAACCCGTTCTGGCTGTCGCAGTATCTCGACATGCACCACTGCTATGTCGTCGTCCCCAGGGACGGAGAGCCGACCCTCCTCTGCGGGCTCGTCAACCACGTCCCGAACGCGCGGGAGGTGAGCGACCTCGCCGTCCTCTGGGGCGGCTACGACCCGGGCGAGACGGTCGCCGCCCTCGTCCGGGCCGCCGGCGCGCGGACGGTCGGCCTCGTCGGGATCAACGCGACCTGGGGGATCGGGATGCCGTGGCAGCACTACGAGCGGCTGCGCGAGTTCGAGACCGTGGACGTGACGGGCGACTTCGGGCGCCTGAGGCTCGTCAAGTCGGAGGAGGAGGTCGAGCGCCTGCGCGGCGCCGCCGAGCTCTCCGACCTCGCGATCCTGACGCTCCAGCGCGAGGCCAGGCCGGGGCGGACGGAGCAGGAGCTCGTCGCGATCGTCGAGGACGCCTACCGGCGCCGCGGAGGTCAGGTCAGGATCACGTTCCTCCGCTCGATGCCGATGGACGCGCCCGACGGCTGCCTGCCCTCGCAGAACCCGACGACGCGGCGGATCGAGCAGGGCGACGTGATCCTCACGGAGTTCAGCGCCTCGCTGGACGGCTACTCCGGCCAGGTGCACCGCCCGGTGTTCGTCGGAGCCGAGCCGACCGCGGAGTGGCAGCGCCTGTTCGACGTCGCGAAGGAGGCCTACGACCGGATCGCGGCGGGGTTGCGCTCCGGCTCGACCGAGGGCGACGCGATCCGCAACGCGTCCGTGATCGGCGAGGCCGGCTTCGGGATCTACGACGACCTGATCCACGCGTACGGCACCGACTACACACCGCCGCTCGTCGACCGCTCCTGCGTCGAGTACTGGCGCACAGGCGCCGAGCCGCCGGCCGGGCGGACGATCGAGCGCGGGACGGCGATCGTCATCCAGCCGAACCCGATCACGCCCGACGAGCGGATGGGCGTGCAGGTCGGCGCGCTGACGATCGTCCGCGACGACGGCGCCGAGTGCCTGCACCGGGTCCCGTTCGAGCCGCTGGTGGCCGCGTGAGGGTTGCTCTTGTGGGTACGGGCTTCTGGGCGGGGAAGCTCGCCGCCGCGGCGGGCAGCGCGGGGCTCGAGCTCGCGTCGGTGTACTCGCGCGACGAGGGCAAGCGCGCCGAGTTCGCCGCGCGCTTCGGCACCCAGGCGGCGCCGAGCTTCGAGGCGGCGCTCGACGGCGTCGACGGCGTCCTCCTCTCGACGCCGAACTCGACCCACGAGCAGCAGGGCCGAGCCGCCGCCGAGCGCGGGCTGCACGTCTTCGTCGAGAAGCCGATCGCGGACACGCTCGAGGCGGGGGAGCGGCTGCGGGACGCGTGCCGTGGCGTGACGCTGATGGTCGGCCACGAGTTCCGCCGGCTCGGCGCGGCGCGCAAGGCGAAGGAGCTCGTCGACGCCGGCGCGCTCGGCACCGTCGTGCTCGCCGAGGCGAACTTCTCGCTCGCCTCGCCGGTCAAGCCCGGCACGTGGAAGACCGGGCGCGGCACGCCGCTCGTCCAGCTCGGCGTCCACCACGCGGACACGCTCGCGTACCTGCTCGGCCCGATCGCCTCGACCTCGGGGCGGCTGAACCGGGTCGTCAGCGAGGTGGACATCGACGACGTCGGCGTCGCCTCGCTCGCGTTCGAGTCGGGCGCGCTCGGGACGATCGTCTCGAGCTACGTCTCGCCGAAGACCTACTCGATCCGGCTGCTCGGCACCGAGGCGGTGCTCGAGTACCGCACGGACATCTCCGTCTGGCCGGCCGCCGACCGGCTCGACGACCTGACGACGCTGACGCTCGCGGGCGAGCCGGTCGAGTTCGAGCGCCGCGACCCGCTCGCGGACGAGCTCGAGGAGTTCGGCCGCTGCATGCGCGGCGAGGCGACCCCGGAGACGGGTGCGGCCGAGGGGCTCGCGGCACTCAAGGTGATCACGGAGGCGATCGCATGAGCGAGCCCGAGCTCGGGCTGAACCGCGCGAGCGGGACGCTGGTGACCGGAACGGCCGCGTCGATCTCGGTGCGCCACTTCGATCCGTTCGTCTCCGACGAGCCGCCCGATCGCGGCGGCGAGGACCGGGGTCAGACCCCGCTCGAGCTCGTGCTGATGGGCCTCTGCGCGTGCACGAACGTCTCGACCGCGCGGATGGCCGAGAAGCTGCGGTTCGCCTTCGACGCGCTCGAGACGGACGCGGAGGCGGAGATCGACGTGCGCGGCCGGAAGGGCACGGCGGAGGTGCCCGTGCACTGGCAGAAGGTGCGGCTGACCGTCCGCATCCGCACGGACGAGCCCGACGCGCGCCTAGACCGGCTCGCCGACCTCGTCGGCCGCTACTGCCCTGTCGACAGCCTGATCAAGGCCGCCGTTCCCGACTACGAGGTTCTATGGCAACGGATGTAGCCGCCGCGCCACTCGTCGGGCAGCCGGTCCGCCGGCGCGAGGACGAGCGCATCCTGCGGGGCCAGACGCGCTACCTCGACGACATCGAGCTGCCGCGGATGGCGCACCTCGCGTTCGTCCGGAGCCCGCACGCGCATGCGCGCCTCGGGGCGATCCGCGCGCCCGAGGGCGTCTTCGTCCTCACGGCGGCCGACCTCGAAGGCGTTCGCCCGCTCCCCGTCAACCGGGTCGAGGGCGTCGAGCTCGCCGACGAGCCGCACCCGGTGCTCGCGACGGACGAGGTCCGCTACGTCGGCCAGCCGGTCGCCGCGGTCGTAGCCGAGACGCGAGCGCTCGCGGAGGACGCCGCGGAGCGGGTCGAGGTCGAGTACGAGCCGCTCGACGCCGTCCTCGAGCCGCGCGACGCGCCCGAGACGCTGCTGCGGTTCCACAAGGCCTTCGGCGACGTCGAGGGCGCGTTCGCGGCGGCCGACCGGGTCGTCCGCACGACGGTCGAGATCCCGCGGCTCGTCGCCGCGCCGATCGAGACGCGCGGCGCCGTCGCCGAGTACGACCCGGGCTCCGACCTCGTCACCGTCTGGCTCTCCGCGCAGGACCCGCACCGCCAGCTCGGCGGCCTCTCCTGGGTGCTCGACCGGCCGGACGACCGCATCCGGGTGATCTGCCCCGACGTCGGCGGCGCATTCGGCTCGAAGGGCGTCGTCGCCCCGGAGGCCTGCGCCACCGTGCTCGCCGCGATGCGCCTCGGCCGCCCGGTCAAGTGGGCGGAGGACAGGCTCGAGAACTTCATGGCCGCGTATCAAGGGCGCGGGCTCGAGGCCGATGTCGAGCTTGCCGTCGCTGCCGACGGTCGCTTCCTTGCGATCCGGGCCCGTCTCTACGCCGATCTCGGCGGGTACCTCTTCCAGACGACGCCGGTACCGCCGCACACGACGGCCCTGCTGCTGACCGGCTGCTATGCGATCCCGGCCGCGGAGGTCGAGGTCGTCGGTGCGCGCACGAACAAGGTTCCCACGGGCCCGTACCGCGGCGCCGGCCGCCCCGAGGCCGCCCTCCTCGTCGAGGCGACGGTCGACGAGGCCGCGCGCGAGCTGGGGATCGACCCGGTCGAGCTGCGCCGCCGTAACCTGATTCCGTCCGACGCGTTCCCGTACGAGACGCCGCTCGGCTGGACGTACGACTCCGGCGACTACGAGCAGTGCCTCGACCGCGCGGTCGAGCTCCTGGAGCCAAGTACCAGTCCGGTACCTGGAGATCGGGTCGCGGGACGCGGGTTCGCGATGTACGTCGAGCGCGCCGGCGGGCTCTGGGAAAGCGCCGAGGTCACGATCGAGCCGAGCGGGCGGGTGATCGTCGCGAGCGGCTCCTCGCCGCACGGACAGGGTCACGAGACGACGTTCGCGCAGATCGTCTGCGACGAGCTCCGCGTCGACGAAGCCGACGTGAGCTTTCGGTTCGGCGACAGCGCCCTCGTCCCGCGAGGGGTCGGCACGTTCGCAAGCCGCTCCGTCGCGATGGGCGGCTCGGCGATCCTGCTCGCCTGCCGCGAGCTGCGCGAGCAGGTCGACCGGCTGGGCGAGCAGCTGGGGCTCGACGACTTCCGCGAGATCGCGGCCGCCGGCGACGGCACCCTCCGGGCGTTCTCCCGCTTCTCGTCGCCCCTCGTCTTCTCCTCCGGCTGCTACGGCGCCTCGGTCGAGATCGACCGGGCGACCGGGCGGCTCACCGTCCGGCACATCGCGGCGGTCGACGACGCGGGCCGGATCGTCAACCCGCTGCTGGCCGAGGGCCAGGTGATCGGCGGCGTCGTCCAGGGGCTCGGCGAGTGTCTCTCCGAAGAGGTCGTGTACGACGAGACCGGCCAGCTGCGGACGGCGTCCTTCGCCGACTACTCGCTTCTGACCGCCGCGGAGATCCCGCCGATCGCGACGGCGTTCGTCGAGACGCTCTCGCCGCACAACCCGCTCGGCGCGAAGGGAATCGGAGAGGGTGGGACGATCGGGACGCTCGCGGCGGTCGCGAACGCGGTCGCCGACGCGGTCGGGCGGCGCGTCGACCCGCCGTTCACCGAGGAGAAGCTCTGGCGTGTGCTGAACGAGGGAGGAAACGATGAGTGAGACCTACGACGTCGTCGTCGCGGGAGCGGGCCACAACAGCATGATCACGGCCGCCTATCTCGCGAAGGCGGGGTACGAGTGCCTGCTCCTGGACGCTCGCGCACAGGCGGGAGGAGGCGCCTCCAGCGAGGAGCTGCTCGGGCCCGGCTACCTCGTCGACTCCTGCTCGACGGGCCATACGCTGATCCAGCCGAACCCGGTGCTGCGCGACGACGAGCTCGGGCTCAAGCGCGACTACGGGCTCGAGTACGTCAGCCCGGACCCGGTCGCCCACGTCGTCTTCCCGGACGGGGAGTCGTTCACGCACTGGCTCGACCTCGACCGGACGGCGGACGAGCTCGCGCGCTTCTCCTCGCGCGACGCCGACTCCTACCGCCGCCTGCTCGCCGAGTTCGACGAGATCAGGCCCGCCGTCGGCGCTTACCGCTTCAACCCGATCGGCTACGCGCCGCCCTTGCTCGAGTCGGTGTCGCCGAGGTGGCAGCGCCGGCTGATGCTGTCGGCGTGGGACGTGATCCGGCGCGAGTACGAGGACCCGCACGTCCAGTCGTACTTCCTCTGGCAGGCGTTCCAGACGCTCCAGCCCCTCGACGCGTACGGGAGTGGCCTGCTCGCGATCTCGATCGTCGCGGGGCGGCAGGCGCAGAGCTGGATCCTTCCGGTCGGCGGCTCGGGCGAGCTGCCGCGCGCCCTGCTGGGCTTCCTCGAGGACCACAACGCGACCGTGCTGACGGGCAAGACCGTCACGGGCCTCGTGCTCGAGAACGGTCGCTGCGCCGGCGTCGAGACGGCCGACGGCGAGCGCTACCTCGCGCGGCACGCGGTGCTCTCCTCGATCCACGTCAAGTCGCTCGTCGGGATGGCGCCCGCCGAGGCGTGGGACGACGACTTCCTCTACGGGATCGACACGTTCGACCCCGGCATCTCCGTCGCCGCGCAGTACTACGCGACGACGGAGCCGCCGCGCTTCGTCGCCCACGACGGCACGCGCGAGGCGGTCTCCGCCGGGATCGTCGGCTGGCCCGACGAGGTGATCCAGGCGGGCCGCGACGTCCGCCAGGGCAAGCTCCAGTTCGGCAAGTGGCTCCTCTGCGGGACGCCGACGCTCGTCGACCCGTCGCGCGCGCCGGCCGGCCACCACACGCTGAAGGTGCTCTCGGCGCAGCCGTGGGACCCCGACGGCGACCCGGCCAACTGGGAGCACCTGAACGCCGAGCTCGAGGAGCGGAACTTCGAGCTCCTCGCGCAGGCAGCGCCGAACCTGACCCGCGACAAGGTGCTCGCGCAGCTCGCGAAGAGCCCGGTCGACATCGAGAAGGCGAATCCGCACATGTGGCACGGCACGATCCACGGCGGCGACCGGGGAATCGCCTTCGAGGGGCCGAACCGGCCCGCACCGGGCTGGGCGCAGCACCGGATGCCGATCCCGGGGCTCTACCAGACCGGCGCGACCACGCATCCCGGCGGCTCGATCACGGGCGCGCCCGGGCGGAACGCGGCGGTCGTGATGCTCGAGGATCTCGGCCACGACCCCGCCGCCGTGATGAGCTCGACCGGGGCGGCGGCGCGATGAAGTTCCGCAACGAGTTCGTCGTCGCCGCGCCGCTCGAGCGCACCTGGGAGACGCTCCTCGACGTCCCACGCGTCGCCTCTGCGCTTCCCGGCGCGACGATCAGCGGCAGCGACGGCGACTACCGCGGGACGATGAAGGTGAAGATCGGCCCCGTCACTGCCGAGTACGCGGGCACGGCGCGGCTCGAGGAGGTGGACGAGGACGGCCGCTCGGCGACCTTCTACGTCCAGGGCTCGGGCGGCCAGGGCACGGCGGCCGCGACGATCGTCAACCGCGTCGAGGAGGCCGAAGGCGGCACGCGCGTGATCGTCGAGACCGACCTGCGGGTCACGGGCCGCGCGGCGCAGTTCGGGCGGGGGCTGATGGAGGACGTCTCGGCGCGGATGCTCGACGAGTTCGCGAAGCGGCTCGAGGACGAGATTGCGGGCCGGGCCGCGGCGTCGCCGGCTCCCGAGGCGCTCGACGTCGGCTCCGCGATCTGGGCGCCGCTCCGGAGCTACCTGCCCGCGTTCGCCGTGGGCGCTCTCGCCGGCTATCTGCTGGGTCGCCTCCGCGCGTGAAGCCCGCCCCGTTCGACTACGCGGCGCCCCGCTCGCTCGACGAGGCGCTGGCGCTGCTCGGCGAGGACTCGAAGGCGCTCGCCGGAGGGCAGAGCCTCGTCCCGCTGCTGAACTTCCGGCTCGCGCGGCCGCGGCTCGTGGTCGACCTGAACCGCGTGCCGGGGCTCGACCGGATCCGCCGCGTGGGCGGCGCGTTGCGGATCGGGGCGCTCGTCCGCCAGGCGGCGCTGGAGCGCTCGACGATCGTCGCCGGGGGCTGGCCGCTCCTCCGCGACGCGGTGCGCTTCGCGGGCCATCCGCAGACGCGGAACCGGGGCACGGTCGGCGGTTCGGTCGCCCACGCCGACCCCGCGGCCGAGCTGCCGGCCGCCCTGCTCGCGCTCGACGCGCGCTTCCACGTCCGCTCGACACGTGGGGCGCGCGAGGTCGCCGCCGGCGACTTCTTCGTCGGCCCGCTCCAGACCGTCCTTCGGCCGGACGAGCTGCTCCTCGAGCTCGAGGTGCCCGCGGTAGCCGAGGGCGCCCGGCAGGCGTTCGTCGAGCACGCGCGCACCCACGGCGACTTCGCGCTCGCGGGCGTGGCGGTCGCGGGCGACCGGGTCGCGCTGCTCGCGGCCGGGCCGACGCCCGTGCTGCTCGAGGACGCCGACCTCGGCGACGGCTGGAAGCGCTCGCTCTTCGAGTCCCTCCTCGCGCGGGCGCGCGCGTGAGAGTCCAGGTCGAGATCAACGGCGACCCCTACGAGGGCGAGGTCGAGCCGCGCACGCTCCTCTCCGATTTCATCCGTCACGACTGCGGTCTCACCGGCACGCACGTCGGCTGCGAGCACGGCGTCTGCGGCGCCTGCACCGTCCAGCTCGACGGCGAGCCGATCCGCTCGTGCCTGATGCTCGCGGTGCAGGCGAACGGCCACTCGGTGCGCACGGTCGAGGGACTCGCCGAGAACGGGGAGTTGCACCCGCTCCAGCAGGCCTTCCACGAGACGCACGCGCTCCAGTGCGGTTTCTGCACGCCCGGCTTCCTGATGAGCCTCGAGCCGCTGATCCGCAACCTCGAGAGTCACGATGAGTCGGCGATCCGCGAGGCGCTCGCCGGCAACCTCTGCCGCTGCACCGGCTACCTCGGCATCGTCGAGGCGGTCGAGCTCGCGGCGCAGCGCCTCGGCGAATGAGCTTCCGGCTCGTCGCGCACTCCGATCTCGGCGGACGGGGCGACGGCATGCAGGTCGTGCGCGAGGGCGACGCGCTCTACGTCGGCCACTTCGGGATCAGCGGCATGGGGACGACGATCCTCGACGTCTCCGACCCGTCGCACCCGCGCGTCGCCGAGCAATGGGCGGCGCCGCCGGGCACGCACACGCACAAGGTGCAGGTCGCGGACGGCCTGCTGCTCGTGAACCAGGAGCGGTTCCGCGGGGCCGCCGAGTGGACGGGCGGGATGCTCGTGTACGACGTCTCCGAGCCGCTCGCGCCGCGGGAGCTCGGGCACCTCGACGTGGGCGGGCAGGGCGTCCACCGGATCGTCTGGACGGGCGGCCGCTACGCGCACGCGTCGGCGATCCCCGAGGGTTGCGGCGACCGGATCTGGATCGTGATCGACCTGGCCGACCCGGAGCGGCCGGTCGAGGCCGCGCGCTTCGCGCTGGACGAGCCGCAGCCCGAGGGCGAGCGCTACGCGGCCCATCATGCGCTGGTCGACGGCGACGTTGCCTACCTCGGGTACGGCGACGCGGGGATGGTCGTGCTGGACGTGGCCGACTACACCCGGCCGCGGCAGATCGGCCGGCTCGAGTGGGAGGGAGGCGACACGCACACGTGCCTGCCGCTGCCCGGGCGCAAGCTCGTCGTCGTGACGGACGAGCAGGTGCGGGACGGGCCGGACGCGCCGCCGCGCCGCATCCGCGTCGTCGACGTAGCCGACCCGGCATCGCCGCGCGTCGTGGCGGTCTGCCCGGAGCCGCCCGAGCGCCGCGGGCCCTTGCGCTACGGCCCTCACAACCTGCACGAGAACCGCGGCTTCCGGAGCGAGCGGATCGTCTACGCGACCTACTTCAACGCGGGCCTCGTCGTCTACGACCTCGCCGACCCCGAGCGTCCCCGCCTCGTCGACCAGTGGCTCCCGGACGACCTCGAGCGCCCGCAGATCAACGATCTCTACGTCGAGGAGAGCGGCCTCGTCTGGGTCACCGACCGGATCTCGGGCGGCCTCTACGCCCTCGAGCGCGACTAGCCCTCGATCGCGCGGCGGCCTTCGCCCTCGAGCGCGCCCTGGAGGTACGCGGGCGGCTCCTGCGCGACCTCGAGCTCCGGCGCCTCGGCGCGGCCGTAGATCTCCGGCCGGTAGCGCGCGACGCGCACCTGGAAGACGTCGGGCCGGTTGTAGTGGCCCGCGAAGTCGTGGCGGAGCTTCATCTTGATCCCGGCCTCGAGGTCGAGGTCGGCGTAGAGGATCTCCTCCTCGGCCCCCAGCGGGCCGGCGGCGACACGGCTGTCCGGCGCCACGATCACCGAGCCGCCCGTCAGGTCGGGGTTGCGGATGAACTCCTCGTCGGCGGCCGAGAGCTCGAGCAGCTCGATCATCCGGTCGTCGATCGCGCCGCACGCGCTCACGACCCACGCCTTCGACATCTGCGCGAACGCCTGCGAGTCGATCTGGACGCGGTTCCGCATCGGGTCGGAGATCGTCGGGAAGTGGTTCGGCCAGCTCATCACGTGCACGCGCGTCCCCTCGGCCGTCAGCGCGAAGATCGCGAGCGGGTTCGAGTTCTCGCCGCAGATCAGGCCGCTCGCAGGGCCGAACTCCGTCTGGATCGCGCCGAACGTGTCGCCGTAGCCGCCCATGTGCACGAGGCGTTCCCCGACGGTCGGCATCAGCTTCTGGTGCTTGCCGAGATAGCTTCCGTCCGGCCCGAGCCAGAGCTGCGAGTTGAACAGCGTCCCGAACGTGTTCGGCAGCTTCTCGCAGACACCCATCACGACATACGCCCCGGCGTCGCGCGCGGCCGCCCGCAGCGCGTCGACGTGCGGGCCCGGGACCTCGACCGAGTTCTTGAACAGCTCGACGGAGAGCCGCGTCGAGATCCGGCCGGTCGCCGAGTGGAAGTGGAACCAGACGGGGTGCGCCGGGATGAATCCCTCGGGGAACGCGACGAGGCGCGCCCCGTTTCGACCTGCCTCGAGGATCAGCGCGCACGCCTTCTCGGTCGAGGCGTCGCGGTCGAGAAAGACGGAGGAGGCCTGGACGGCGGCGGCGCGGATCGTCGGGTAGGCGTCGCCCACGCGGCCACTGTAGCGGCGCTACGATCCGTCTCGTGGGACGTATCTACGACCCGACCGAGGGCCCGTGGAAGGAGATCGAGCGCACGCGGATCGCGGCCGGTGGCACCTTCGGGCCCCACATCGACGAGTACGCGCACGTCTTCTGCGTGCTCGAGGGCCGCGGTCAGGCGATGGTCGGGAAGACGCGAGCGCCGCTCGAGCCGGGCACCGTGATCACGTCGGAGATCCGCGAGCCCCACGGACTCTGGGCATCCGAGGACGGGCCGCTCGTCCTCGTCGCGGCGAACGTGTACCCGGCCGAAGACTGAAAAACTGAGCCTCCCGTCGACCGCGACCACGACGACCTGCGCCGGGCGGCAAGCGGCGCCGCAGATCGGCTCCGTCGATACGATCCCGCTGCAAACGACAGGGAGGCCCGAGATCGCCACCACGCCTGAGCTCGAGCGGATCGACCTTGCGGAGCACGGATTGACTCCGTCCGGCCGCGTCCACCGAAACCCGACGACCGCGTTGCTCTACGGGGACGCTCTGGCGCGCGGGGACGGCAAGCTCGCGGAGGGCGGCGCGATCGTCGTCGACACGGGCCGCTATACGGGCCGCTCGCCGAAGGACAAGCACATCGTCCGCGAGCCCGACTCCGAGGGCCGGATCTGGTGGGGCGGAAACAACGAGATCTCCGAGGAGCACTTCGAGGGGATCCGCGAGAAGGTCGCCTCGTACCTCTCCGAGCGTGACCTCTACGTCGTCGACGCCTTCGCGGGCGCCGATCCCGCGCACCGGATCGGCGTGCGCGTGATCACCTACAGCCCGTACCACGCGCTCTTCTCGAAGACGCTCTTCATCGACCCGACCGACGAGGAGCTCGAGACGTTCGAGCCGCAGGCACTCGTGCTGCACGCGCCGGCGGTCGAGGCCGACCCCGAGACCGACGGGACGCGCACCGGCACCTTCACGATCCTGCATCCGACGCGCTGTGAGGTGCTGATCGGCGGAAGCTTCTACGCGGGTGAGATCAAGAAGTCGATCTTCACGGTGATGAACGACCGCCTACCGCTCGAGGGCGTGCTGCCGATGCACTGCTCGGCGAACGTCGGGCAGGGGGGCGACGTCGCCGTCTTCTTCGGCCTCTCCGGCACCGGCAAGACGACGCTTTCGGCGGACCCGGAGCGGTACCTGATCGGCGACGACGAACATGGCTGGGGCGACAACGGGGTCTTCAACATCGAGGGCGGGTGCTACGCGAAGGTGATCCATCTCTCGCCGACCGCCGAGCCCGAGATCTACCGGACGACGCACACCTTCGGGTCGATCCTCGAGAACGTGATCGTGGACGAGGAGGGCCGGATCGACCTCGACGACGACTCGAAGACCGAGAACACGCGCTCGGCCTACAAGCTCGAGCAGATCGCGAACGTCCTGCCCGAGAAGCGCGCGGGGCATCCGCAGTCGGTGATCTTCCTGACCGCGGACGCGTTCGGGATCCTGCCGCCGATCGCGCGCCTGAGCCGCGACCAGGCGATGTTCTACTTCCTCTCCGGCTTCACGGCGAAGCTGGCCGGGACCGAGATCGGCGTGACCGAGCCGCAGCCGACCTTCTCGACGTGCTTCGGCGCGCCGTTCCTGCCGCAGCCCCCGGCGGTCTACGCGCGCCTGCTCGGCAAGAAGCTCGACGAGCACGGCTCCGCGGTCTGGCTCGTCAACACCGGCTGGACGGGCGGCCCGTTCGGCGAGGGCGAGCGGATGCCGATCAAGGCGACCCGGGCCCTGCTGGACGCCGCGCTCTCGGGCGAGCTCGACGGCGTCGAGTTCCGGACGGACGCGGTGTTCGGCTTCGAGGTCCCGGTCGAGGTCCCCGGCGTCCTCTCGGCGCTGCTCGATCCGCGCTCGACCTGGGCCGACCCGGCGGCGTACGACGCGAGGGCGGCCGAGCTCGCGACGATGTTCCGGGACAACTTCGCGCAGTTCGGCGCGGACGACAATCTCGTCCAGGCCGGCCCGCGCGTCTGATTGCGCCAACGCGTGGGAACCCGAGACGCTGATCGACCGTGGCGAGGTGGCCGGTATGCTTTTCGGGCTGGCCGATCTCAACGACAACGTCAGCAGAATTCTCGACCTGCTGGAGGAGGAGTTCGGTGGGGAAGTACAAGAGGAGGACTCGTGAGGAGCGCGAGGCGCAGGAAGAGCGATCGCGCCAGTTCCGCGAGCTGCTCGAGCGCAGGGTCGCGCGCGACGCGGAGCTGAAGGCCGCGCGCGAACGGGCCGAGCGCGCCAACTAGGGGAGCGCCAGCCGGGCCGCCTCGTCGCCGGCGAGGCCGTGCTTGCTCACGATCCACCACCCCTCTTCCTTGCGGATGACCTCCTCGACCGCGGGAAGATCATGGCGGGGAGCGATCACGAACAGACGGGGGTCTTCGTGGATTGCGAAGTACTCGGCCAGGGAGAGGGCCACGGGCTCCATGCACTCGTGCGCCGCGCACTCGCACACGAAGCCGAGCGTGCGGTCCAGGTCGTTCCCGTGCTGCGCCGCGAGGCGCCGGTTGACGTCGCGGAAGTGGCTCTCGACGGCAGCCGCGTCCTCCTGGATCGCACCGAAGAGACCGGGTCCTGCGAGCGGCGCCGGCGACGGAGAGAGGTTCATCTCCTCGGCGCGGATCACCTCGGGATGGAGCGCGACCGTCTCGAGCTCGTCGGCCATCTGGAGCATCGCGAGGAGGAGCTCCCGCTGTGTCTCCGGGTCGAGCTCGTGCTCCAGGAGGGTGCGGATGCCGCCGCTGACCGCGGTCAGCGGGTTCGCGATCCGGTGCCTGACGAGCTGGGTGTAGTCGAGGAGCGCGCGCCGGTACTCGGCCGCGGCCCGGCGCGCGGGCTCCCTGACCTCGCGCAGCTCGGTCTCCATCTTGGAGCCTTCCTCTCGCAGCCGGACGACGTCGGTCACGTCCTCGACGCAATGGATGATGGAAGCGACGGCGCCGTCCCGACCGAGCACCGGGAAGCTGACGGGGCTCCAGTGGCGTTCCTCGAAGCCGCCGCCCTGGGATTCGGGGCGGCGGATGTCGTACTTCTGAACGTCCATCGCGTCGGGGAGGCCGTCGCGCAGCACCCGCTCGAGCGACGCACGCAGGTTGGCCTCGCCGGTGGCGCCGGGGTCGTCCGGATTGTCCGGGAACACCTCGAAGAGGCCGCGCCCGAGGATCTCGTCGCGCTTCGTCATCGTCGTGCGGAGGTAGGCGTCGCTGACGGCGGCGATCGTCAGCTCGGGAGTCAGGACGAGGTACGAGCCGGGCGCGGACTCGAACAGCGCGCGGAAGTCGGGTTCGGACACGATGAAAGTACAACTCCCGACGGCGCGGAATGGTTCCGCCGTGGGTACCGAGCGCGTCCGGCAAGCCCTTTGTGTAGCGTCCTGTAGCGGTGGAAGCGACGCACGACGTACTCGTTGTCGGTGCCGGCTGCGCAGGTATGCGCGCGGCGATCGAAGCGCACGATGCGGGCGCCGACGTCGCGATGATCTCGAAGCTCCACCCGACGCGCAGCCACTCCGGCGCGGCCGAGGGGGGCATCAACGCGGCACTCGGGAACGCGGCCGAGGACAGCCCCGAGATCCACACGTTCGACACGGTCAAGGGTTCCGACTACCTCGGCGACCAGGATTCGATCGAGGTGTTCTGCCGCGAGGCGCCGGGCGACATCTACCAGCTCGAGCACTGGGGCGCGGTGTTCTCACGCCGTGAGGACGGCAAGCTCGCGCAGCGCCCGTTCGGGGCCTCGGGCTCGCCGCGCACGGTCTACGCCGCCGACATCACCGGCCACGTCTTGATCCAGGTGCTCTACGAGCAGGTCGTCAAGCGCGACATCAAGGTCTACGAGGAGTTCTTCGCGTGGCAGCTCGTCGAGAACGAAGGCCGTTGCCAGGGCGTGATCTCGTGGGACCTGATGAACGGCGGCCTGAAGACGATCGGCGGGAAGACGGTCGTGCTCGCCACCGGTGGGATCGGACGGCTCTACCGGGCGACGACGAACGCCTACGCCTGCACGGGCGACGGGATGGCGATGGCGCTCAAGCTGGGCTTGCCCCTGAAGGACATGGAGTTCATGCAGTTCCACCCGACGACGATGTACCCGAGCGGGATCCTGATCACCGAGGGCTGCCGCGGCGAGGGCGGGATCCTCCGCAACTCGCTCGGCGAGCGGTTCATGGAGCGCTACGCCCCGACGGCCAAGGACCTCGCCTCGCGCGACGTCGTCTCCCGCTCGGAGCAGACCGAGATCAACGAGGGCCGCGGAGTCAACGGCTCGGTGCTGCTCGACCTGACCCACCTCGGCGCCGACCGGATCAACGAGCGGCTGCCGGGCTCGCGCGAGCTCGCGATGACCTACGCGCTCGTCGACCCGATCCACGACCCGATCCCTGTCCGGCCCGGCGCGCACTACCACATGGGCGGCGTCGAGACGGACACCGACGGGGCGACGGAGCTGACCGGGCTCTACGCCGCGGGCGAGGTCGCCTGCGTCTCGGTCCACGGCGCGAACCGGCTCGGCGGCAACTCGCTGATGGAGACGATCACCTTCGGCCGGCGCGCGGGCGCCGCCGCCGCCGGCTGGGCGCTCTCGAACACGACCGTCGACGTGCCTGCCTCCGCGCAGCGCGACGCCGAGAAGGAGCTGAAGCAGCTGCTCGACCGCAAGGAGGGCGAGCGCCCGTGGAAGATCCGCGACGAGCTCGGCGAGACGATGCTCGAGAACTTCGGCGTCTTTCGCCGTGAAGACCAGATGACGAAGCAGATCGGGATCATCGAGTCGCTGCGCGAGCGCTACCCCTCGGTGCTCGTCGAGGACAAGGGCGAGATCTTCAACAACGACCTGACCCAGGCGATCGAGCTCGGCTCGATGCTCGAACTCGCCGCGTGCATGCTCCAGGCGGGGCTGGCCCGCAAGGAGAGCCGTGGCTCGCACGCGCGGCCCGACGACTACCCGACGCGCGACGACGAGAACTTCATGAAGCACTCGATCTCGCGCTGGAACGGCGACGGGCCCGAGCTCAGCTACGAGGACGTCCGCGTGACGACGTACGAGCCCACCGAGCGCAAATACTAAGTGGCTTTCCCGGCAACCTTCGACCCAGGCATCCACCAATGTCACCGGGAGAGCCACTCATGCAGGTAGGCCTGAAGATCTGGCGCTACAACGCGCAGAACGGCGAGCGCGAGCTGAAGGAGTACGAGGTCGACGCGCCCGAGGAGGCGACGCTGCTCGACACGCTCGACATCGTCAAGGACAAGATCGACGGCTCGCTCGCGTACCGCAAGAGCTGCCGGATGATGATCTGCGGCTCGTGCGGGATGCGGATGGACGGCGGCGCCGTGCTCGCCTGCAAGGTGCGGATGTACGAGATTGCGAACGCGGGCCACGTGCCCGTGATCTCGGCGATGGGGAACCTGCCGATCGTCAAGGACCTGGTCGTCGACATGACGCCCTTCTGGGACAAGTTCAAGGCGGTCAAGCCCTACCTCCAGCCGGGCTACGAGGAGCCGGCCGACGGCAAGGAGTACCTGATCGACCAGCAGCGGATGAACGTCGTCCACAAGGAGTCGCTCTGCATCAACTGCGGCTGCTGTGTCTCGGAGTGCAACTCGATGGAGTCGGACCCCGAGTTCCTCGGTCCGCAGGCGCTCGCGAAGGGGATGCGCTTCGTCGGCGACCCGCGCGACGCGCACAAGGTCGAGCGGCTCGAGTCCTACAGTGCCGAGCACGGCATCTGGGACTGCACCCGCTGCTACTTCTGCACCGAGCGCTGCCCGAAGGGCGTCGACCCGCGCGACGCGATCGCGAAGCTCGGCGCCGAGGCGATGAAGGAGGGGATCGACCGCGACATGGGCGCGAAGCACGCGAAGTGGTTCGTCACCTCCGCGAAGACGACCGGCTGGCTGCGCGAGACGGAGCTCGTCCCGAAGACGCAGGGGATCGTCTCGTCGATCAAGGAGATGAAGTTCGCGATGGGCCTGGCCCTCAAGGGCAAGGTGCCGCCGCCGTTCCCGCCGCACGTCGCCGCCGACGTGGGCGAGTCGCGCGCGCTCTACGACGTCGTCAAGTCGCAGGACCGGCTCGGGTATCTCGGCCACGTCCAGGGCGAGCGCGCGATCGGCAAGATCGAGCACGCCGTCGACGAGGATCCCGACCACGCGGGCGCGAGCCGCGCCCAGGCCGACGTCACTCCCGGCGCAACCCCCACGAGAAAGACGGAAAACGAATGAAGAAGGTCGCCTACTACAAGGGTTGCCTCGCGTCGCTGTCGGCGAAGGAGCTCGACACCTCGACGCGGGCGCTCGCGCCGAAGGTCGGGCTGGAGCTCGAGGAGCTCCAGTCGGTCACCTGCTGCGGCGCCGGCGACATCCACGAGGCCGAGCCGGACTACTACCTCCACCTGAACGCGCGGATCCTCTCCTACGGGGCCGCGACCGGGGCGGAGGTGCTGATGACCGTCTGCAACGTCTGCACGCTCAACCTGCGCCAGGCGAATCACATGCTGATGGGAGACGACGAGCTGCGCGGGCGGATCAACGAGAACCTCCAGTCGGTCGGCGTCCCCGCCTACACGCGGAACATCGAGGTGCGCCACCTGCTCTGGGAGGTCGCCGAAGGCCCGGGCTACGAACTACTCAAGGAGGCCGCCCACAAGGGTCTCAAGGGGATCAAGGTCGCCCCGTTCTACGGCTGCCAGATCCTGCGCCCGTCGAAGCTGATGGGCTTCGAGGATCCCGACCGGCCCTGGTCGCTCGAGCGGATCATCACGGCCTGCGGCGGCGAGCCCGTCGACTACCCGGCGAAGATCAAGTGCTGCGGCTTCCCGATCATCCAGGCCCGCGAGGAGACCGCGCTGGGCGAGCTGATCCAGCCGATCGAGCAGGCGATGGAGGCCGGCGCGGACGCGATGGTGACACCGTGCCCGCTCTGCCACCTCTCGCTCGACGCGTGGCAGTCGAAGCTGAAGAAGACGACCGGCAAGGATTTTGCGATGCCGATCCTCCACCTCTCGCAGCTGATCGGCGTGGCCGCCGGGCTCGAGGCGTCGGAGCTGAAGTTCAAGCGACACGTCGTTTCCGTCGCTCCGGTTCTCGAAAAGCTCCAGGCGTAGCGCAAGTCTCCGGGGCCTGCGGCATCTTCATGATCGGAGGGGCATATTCCGGCGCGGCAGGTCCCTGGATCGGCCGCGCCGGAGTCCTTTTGGCGCTGGCCGTGCTCGCGGCGCTGGCCTGGGGGTGGTTCGAGGCCGGCTGGGTGCGGCTCCGGACGCTGGAACTTGCGGTCCCCGGGCTGCCCGCGGAGCTCGACGGCCTCCGGATCGCGCACCTCTCGGACTTCCACCTCGGCGTGCCTTCGCGAGGCCGCCGTGCCGTCGCGCGAGCCGTCGACTGGGTCGCCGAGCGGAATCCCGACCTCGTCGTCCTGACCGGCGACCTCCTCTCGCGCCCGGGCGGGGAGGCCGAGCTCCGTTCGCTCGTGGCGCGGCTCCCGCCGAGCTATGCCGTGCTCGGCAACCACGACTTCGCGCTCGGCCGCGATCCCTTCTCGAAGCCGGTCGCCCTCACGCAGCTGCCCGGCACGACCTTCCTCTCGGACGCGGCCGTCGAGATCGACCTCCGCGGTGTCCGCGTCGAGCTCGCCGGGGTCGACCCGCGCTCGTGGCTGGGGAAGCGGCGCAGCGACTTCGAGAGCTCCGACGCGCCGCTCCGGATCCTGCTCTGCCATTTCCCCGGCGTCCTCGACCGCGTCGAGCCGGGCCGCTTCCACCTGATCCTCTCCGGCCACATGCACGCGGGCCAGATCACCGTCCCGTACGGCTTCGGCCGGCTCCAGCTCGCGCACCTCGGCGCGAAGTACGTGGAAGGGATCTACCGGAGCGAGCGCTCGACGATGCACGTCTCGCCGGGCCTCGGGACGACATTCGTCCCCTTTCGCTTCTTCGCCCGGCCGGAGGCGACCGAGCTCGTCCTACGAGCTCGGTCCGGGATGAGACCTCGCTGACGGGTCGTGCTGCGTGGTGCCTGGCACGG